>CAYJND010000053.1:0-12549 GCA_964371565.1 uncultured Desulfovibrionaceae bacterium | reverse complement strand
GCTTGGTGTGCTTTGCACCGTCAAGCTTGGTCTCCAAAACTTTTTCAGCAGCATCCACAATTTCGTCGGCAATGGCAGCGCGAACATCGGCCAAAATGGCGCGACCTTCATTTTCTGCCGTGCGTCTTGCTGCAGCAATAATTTGCTCAGCCTGACGTTGTGCCTCTTCAATGATGGCTTTTTTCCCTGCTTCGGCTTGTTCCTTGCTCTCTTCGATGATGGCGGCGCGTTCCTCGTTAAGGTTAGCTATGGAAGCTTCAATCTTAGCAAGGTTTTTTTTGGCCTCTTCACGTCGAATGTCAAGGTCGTCAAGCTCTTGGCGAATACCTTCACGGCGCCCCTTAAAGAAAGTAGCTGCCATTTTGCCGCCCACTTTCCATAAAATAGCCACGAAGATAACAAGATTAAGTATACGCCAAGCAAAGTTGTCCCAAGGCAATGGCCCTTCAGCGGCAAAAGCACTGCTTGCACCAAGCAATACCAAGGCCAAGGCCAGCCCTACACATTTACTTTTGCTCAAAGTCAACCCCCTTTTATATGCGGATGTGACGTCTAAACAAACAAGCGCCTTCTTAACCCAAGGTAAAACTTGGGCACAAAAAAACGCCACACGCCAATGGCGTGTTAGCCCATGACGCGTGTGGCAAGCTTGTCAGCAAGGCCACTAACTTGTTTTCTAAGGTCGGCAAGAGTGGCATCAGCTTCAGCGCGGAAAGCTTCCTGCGCTTTAGCAATTTCTGCCTGAGCAGTGCGTCCTGCTTCTCCCACAATTTCCTGCTGTTTTGCAACGCCTTCGTTGCGAGCAGCGTCGCGCAAAGCAGAACCTTCTTGCCTTGCGCGGGAAAGATCGGCCTGATACGCCTCAAGGCGCTCCTGCGCTTCACGTTCAAAGCCTTCTGCATCGCTTACAAGACCGTCGATTTTTTCGCGGCGCTCTTGCAAAATGGCACGAATGGGCCTGATCAGAAGGACGTTCAGCACATAGAGAGCAATGAAGAAATTCACCATTTGAATAAGCATGGTGATGTTAAGATCAAGCATTACACCCTCCTAGAATGAATGAATGTGAATAATTCTACAATCGCTCTTTTTTTGTATAGGAAAAAGCCCTTTTTGTCAAAGGGTATTGAAGAAGACATGGCTTCTTTTTACGCATTCCACAAGGGCGGCAATGGGGCTTCCCATCCTTCATCTAAGAGGAAAAAATAAGCGTAAAAAAAGAGCTTTTTGGTAAGAAAAAGCCCTTAGCATAAAAAGAGTATGCAGGAACAGCTATATGCTAGCCAATGAGGTATTTTTGCAATTTACTGAGCAGTTCATTGACATCAAGAGGCTTGCCTAAATGGTCATCAAGGCCTGCGTCCATGCATTTTTGTATATCTTCTTTAAATACATTGGCTGTAAGAGCAATGATTGGGATAGTTCTGGCATAGCCACTGCTAAGGCCACGTATGTCGCGGGTGGCTTCATAGCCGTCTTTACGCGGCATATGAATATCCATAAGCACTACGTCGTATTTGCCCACATTGTCGCGCACTTTTTCAAAAGCCACTACGCCGTCTTCGGCAGTATCAATGGTAATGCCTGTAAACTCCAAGATGGTCATGGCAATTTCTCTGTTAATTTCCACATCTTCTACCAAAAGCAAATGGAAGCCTTTAAAACGCCCGTTGAAATTTTCTTTGGGCGAGAAGTTTTTCGCTTCAATACTCTTGGTGGAGCCTAGACAAGTATTTATGCAATCTACCAAGCGCGATGGGAAGATGGGCTTGGTGATGGTTTGCGTAATGCCACTGGCGTGGGCTTTTTCCAGAGCCTTTTGGTCATGGGTATTCATAATACCCACCACAGAAAGGTCAGGATCGTATTGCGATATTTCTTTAAGCAGGTCGCAAGCGTCCATATCTGGCAAGTTATTGTCCATAAAGCACAGATGGTAGGGGGTATCTACGGTGCTTGAAATGTATTCCATGGCTTCTTTGGCACTGCCCACAGCATCGCAGGTAATACCATGATTTTTAATCATATGCTCTAAAGCTGTGCGGGTGCCACTAATACCATCTACCACAAGAATGCGCATACTTTCGGTGGCTGCCTTGAAAGCGTATTTGGCTGTGGGGCTGCCTTTTTGTGCTTGGATGGAAAAGCTAAAGGTCGAGCCATGCCCTTCTTGTGAAGCTAAGCTTATATCGCCGCCCAGTAAATTCACTATGCGTTTAGAAATAACAAGGCCAAGGCCTGTGCCGCCAAATTTACGTGTAATGCTACTATCTGCTTGCATAAAGGGCTGGAACATGCGTTTTTGCTGATCTTCGCTAATGCCCATGCCTGTATCAGATACGCTTACATCTAAACGACAAAATTGCTCAGAAACCGAATGACAGGTGACAGAAAGGGTGACAGAGCCGTATTCTGGAGTGAATTTCACAGCATTGGACAAGAAATTGGTAATAACCTGAGCAATACGTTGCTCGTCGCTGATAATATTCCACGGGATAAGACGGTCAATATTCACAATAAAGTTGAGCTTTTTGCTCTCTACAGTAAAGTTGACCACATTTACCACACGCATAAGCATGTTTTCTAGGTCAAATTCGGTGAGGGAAAGCTCAAACTTATTGGCTTCAATTTTAGACATATCTAAAATGTCATTGATAACGCCAAGCAGGTGGGTAGAGGCTTCACCAATGCGCTCAAAGCAATAATCTTTTCTTTCTAACGAGCCGGCATCGGCGCCAATGCTAGTCATGCCTATGATGGCATTCATGGGGGTGCGTATTTCATGGCTCATATTGGCAAGAAAGTTGGACTTGGCAAAGTTGGCTTTTTCAGCTTCTTCTTTGGCTAGCACCACATCTGTTAAATCATGAAACATGGCCATGACGCCCATATAAATTTCATTTTCATGGCGCAGGGGCGAAAAACTTACAGCGTAGTGTTTTGTTTCATCTTGTATTTTAAGGCTTTTTTTAAGGTTAATGGCAACGCCATTTCTCAGGCATTGCTCAAAAAGCGCATTGAGCTTAACACTGCGCTTATCATACAATAACTTGTCAAAAATCTCTTCAAAATACAGGCCTTGCAGCGGTTCCACATGGGCCACTTGAATATGGTCTAAAAACTTTTGGGTACAAAAAAGCAGTTTGCCCTCGCTGTCAAAAATAATACCAATTTCTGTGGTGTGAGCTAACATAAGGCGTAAGTATAAATCTTGCTTTTCTTTTTCTTTAAAAAGAGCAAGGGTCACATTGCGCTTGGCTTCCACAGACTTTTTGGCTCTATCTAGCAAGGCCACATAAGCTTTATTTTGGCGCATAAGGCGCTTATTTTCTTTTTGCAATAATTCAAGTTCAGTTTTCATATATATACGCTGTGCCTTAATTTAGCTTTTTTCAAACATACAAACGCTAAAAGTAAAGTTATGAAATCTATTATCTATGTCATTTGAGGGGACGCTAACAGGGCAAATCTCGCCTCTGGCATATATGTGGTGAAAGGGAAAATCTGTGCCCAAAGTATCAAGGGCTTGCAAAGCTTCAGCTAAAGGGTCTGCGCCTAAAATAACGCTACGTCCCGCACAGCTTACTATCAAAGCGCCATAAATATCATCTTTATGTTCTGTTACAATATCCAAAACATTTTGCGCCGTTTGTAAAACTTCTTCTGGGCTTTGTAAAGCAAGGTAAATTTGCGCCCCTGTGGGCATATTGCCGCCAAAATAGAGATGTTTTTCACTGGTAACGCCTAGCACTTCGCGCGCCACCAAGGGGCTACCATCATTGTAATCTACCACAAAAGGCAAAACAACGCCTGCGCTTTCTAAATCTTCTGAAGAAAGTCCTAGCGAGTAAATATAATTCATCACCGGCATATCGTTAACGGTATATACGGTGTTGCCGTTGGAAGCTGTGATAATAGCTTTGTTTTTTTGTATGGTGTCAGGGCGCAAAGAGGCCAGAGCAAAGCGCGTTTTTACAGGCCCTGCCATGCATAATAAGGCCACTCTATGCGCATAAGCCTTGCCATTATGAAATACATAGGTGCTTTCTGCCTCAGAGGTATGATCGGCGGCAAGTCCACCAAAAAGTGGGCAGTTTCCCAAAAGATGAGAAAGATGGGTGGTAATTTCTTGTCCGCTCATATGGCGTGAAAAAGGGCCGCTTATAATGGCAAGCGAGGGGTCTTGCCCAAGCTTTGCCCGCACATCTGCATAGGCTTTATCTAAAGCTTGGCTATAATTTTCGCGTAAAGAATCGCTTAAAACCGTGGCAAAGGTAATGTGTTCACTGACGAGCACCACCAATGAAATAAGGGCAAGGTCGGCCTCGCCTTGCACTTGAGAGGCAAAGGAGGTCATGCCAAGCACATCAAAGGGCAAGGCCTCGCTAATGGCTGCCACAACGCCAGACTCTACAGCGTCGGTATGCACGGTCATAAGAGCCACAGCATTTTTATGCTGTATTTCTGCTAAGGGAAGGGCTTGTAAAATATCTTGCACAGCGCTTTGGGCATCGTCAATTTCATAACTGTGAGCGGTGTATATTTTCATAAGTATATCCTTGCCATGGGGCAGAAAAAAACTCTCGTAGCATTTGGAAGTGAACACTATCAAAGTTAGATGTAAAAGTATACTCTTTAAAAGAGGGATTTTTGCTATTTCTGGTGCTTTTTATTGCCCTATTCGCTAGAAAAATACCTAGGCTTTGCCTGCGCTGTGCTTTACCTTGCCCCCTCTCTATGATAATCACTGCCTTTACAAAAAATACCCTGGGGGAATCTATGTCAGAAAAATTAGAAAAAATGTTTGCCATAAAAAAAGCAGGCGCTAATTGCGCCCAAGCTGTGGCCTGTGCCTTTTGCGAAGACTATGGCGTAAGTGAAGCTGACATGATGCGTATGTCTGCTACCATGGGCGCAGGTATGTGCGTGGGGGAAGTGTGCGGCGCAGCCGTGGGCGGTATGATTATTCTGGGCTTAAAGTATGGCTCTGTGGATGCTAGCGATAAAGAATCTAAAAAAATCTGTAAGCAAAAAGGGCGCGAATATATGCAACGCTTTCGCGATACCTTTGGTATGGTGCGCTGTCAAAACCTTTTGGGTCATGACATTAATACGCCAGAGGGCATGGAACTTGCCAAAGATACTAAAAAAACACGCTGTAGAGAAACGTTAACCACGGCTGTGAAGTTGTTAGAAGAATTTGGCTGTTAATATATTTACACAAAGCGCTGGGTCATGGCCTAGCGCTTTTATAATACCATGCTCGATTATATTTCTTTTTTGACCTATATTACGGTAACGGCGGCTACGCCTGGGCCTAATAATATTATGTCCATGGCTAACGCCGGAACGTGGGGTTTTAAGCGCAGCTTTCCTTTTAATTTAGGTATATGGCTGGGTATGACCTTGGTGGTTTTGCTATGCGCTGTGGCCAGTAATGCTGTGTATGGGCTTATACCAAGCATGCAAATGCCCATGCAAATTTTAGGCGCTGTGTATATGCTGTACCTTGGCTGGAAGATTTTCACTTCGCCCGCCTCTTTAGAGCGCGGTCATGTGCCTTGTCTTTTTTCATCGGGCATGTTTTTACAATTTATCAATGCCAAATACTACCTTTATTGCATTATGTCTTTGCAAGTGTATATTTTGCCGCACTATCAGGGCAATATGCCGGCTCTGCTAGCATTTTCTTTGTTACTATCCAGCACAGGCTTTGCCTTTACGGTGTTATGGGCCTTTGGCGGCGTAGTGCTTAGCAAGCTTTTTACAAGACATGCCAAGGTTGTGAATACGCTGCTTGCTTTATGCATGGTGTATTGCGCCCTTTCTCTTTTTTGGTAGATTTTTTGCGGAGACTGTATGCTACTTATTCTTATGACCTTGGTTCCCGTTTTTGGCATAATGCTTTTGGGGATGGTGGCCTATAGACAAAAGATATTGCCAGTCAATGTGATGGCGTGTTTAAATCAATTTATTTATTGGTATTCTTTGCCGTTACTTTTGTTTTACCTTATGGCCTCGGTGGACTTGAGCCAGATAAATGTGATTTCTGTTTGGGCTGTGGTGCTGGGAATGCTTGTGGTGCAAATGCTTGGCACGGGGTTTTTGTATGCCAATAAATGTAGCTGGCGAGAAAGCCTTGTGGGCGGTTTAACCTTGGCCTTTCCCAATATAGCCTATATGGGGTTACCTACCATAATATTGCTTTTTCCCGGCAATACTGAAGCTAAAGCCATGGCTGGCTTGGTGGCGCTGGCGCCTACGGTGTCCTTGGTGCTGGCAGATGTTTTATTGTCTTTGCAAGGCAAGGGGCAAAAAAATATTTCAGGTACTTTAGGTGATATTTTTCGCTCTCTTTATACCAATCCTGCTCTTATAGGTGCTAGCATGGGCATAATTGTGAGCTTTGGAGAAATACCTGTGCCGCAAGGCATTATGCAAATGGCAGAAATGCTAGGCTCAGCCTCTGCCCCTTGCTCTTTATTTTGCATGGGATTATCGGTGGCTTCGCAGCTCAGTGTCATAAAACAAGGGCGCACGCATACACAAAATCATGAGACTGTACGCTTGCAAGGTGCAAGACAGCAAGTCATAAGCCAAAGCATTATGGTGGTATTTAAATTGGTGGTGACCCCCCTTTGTGTGTACGGCTTTGGCCTTGCCCTTGGAGCCACGGGTATTAGCCTTGCCACTATGACCATTTTATCTGCCATGCCTACAGCCATAATTTGTCATATTATTGCTGTAAAGCATCAAGCCTTAGAAGATGGCTGTGCACGGGCGGTGCTTATAAGTACCTTGCTTTCAGTAGGCTCTATGCCGGTGGTTATACGATTATTACAATAATTAAATGCACTTTAGTTTCATAAAAAAAGCCTTGCCGGTGACCCAGCAAGGCTTTTTTTAACGTGTAAGGCGTAAATCTTTAGGCAAAAAGCTGCCCAGAGAAAGAAATAATTAAGGTAAGTACAAAGCCAAGAACCAGACTTGGCCCCCAAGGGTTCATGGTGTTTAGGGCGCTTGGTTGACCTTTTTCAAGAGCGTCTCTTCTGTAATAAGAGATAATCATACGCGCCCCGAAAATAATAAGCAGGGCAAATAAAGCGCGGAGCATCCAAACATCACTGCCTTCTTCGGAAGTGCGTAAGGAAATGACATCTTCTGTATTAATTTGACCAGCATAAATAAGGGGGAAAACATCATTATGCCCATCTTTGTAAGCATAAAAAGTATCACCACTCACGGTACCCACAATACTTACGGTTTGCTCTGGCACTATGGAGAAAGTAAGGCGAATATCACCTAATTCAGGCTTATTTGGGTCAAAACCAAAGTATAATGAGTTATCCATTACCTTGGCTAAGGGTCTTGGCTGTTCGCCGCGTTGTAGGGCGCGCAAATACAGCTCGACACTATTGGGGGTATGTAGGGCTTTTTTGCCTGCTTCTAGCATGTTTTCGTGCAAAGCTCTTAACTGCGCAGGGGTAATTTCTAAAGCCAGAGGGCTTGCATCGTGCAGACCTTGCAACAGATCTGGGCTAATATTGTAGGCACCTAGGGTGGCAGAATTTACATAGGTAGTGGTATTTTCAAGCTCAGGCATAATGCGTGCATTGGTGGCATAATCTTGCGGATTAAGAAATTTTGCCGGTCTGTTGGTCCAGGCTATTTCAGAACCCTCACCTGTATCCATATCTTGATAATATTCCACTTCGTATACAAGACCTAAGGCTTTTACATCAATGCCAAAGCGTGTGTCTTGCAACGATTCTGTGGTTATGGCTCTGCCTTGTGCTTGAATAATTTTGCCATCAAAGGCGGTGTCAATGGTGTCCACAGAGGGCATGGTGACAGCTAAACTTTGCACAGCGCGCAAAATACTTTTTTGTTTGGTAAAGTGATTTTCCATGGCGAAAAGGCCAGAACCAAACAGAAATACCAAAAAAAGGCCTAGAATGAGAAAAAATGCCGGTGGAGTGGGGCTATTTTGATCTTCCGTCATATGCTACCTCCCTAAGGTTTACATTTTTATAGTACAAAATCCTTTTTCTAATAGCAATAATTAATAATGAAATTTTATCAAAAGTTTTTACACTTTCAAAAAATTACCTATGAATACCTTGCATTATAAAAAATAGGGGAATTTCTTCCCCCATAATTATAACAGATTACTTACACTTCAATTTTGCGAACATGCCCACGAGTTTCGAGCACTTTCTTTTTGAAATTTTGGCGCCAATCAGGGCCGTCTAAATGTTGCACAAGCCATTCTGCGCTGTGTAGTACGGGGCGAGTGATGTTCAAGTTTTCAAGCACGCGTCCTATGCCAACCTTACACGAGGGGCAAGAAACAATGACAGGGCCTGCATAGTGGCTGAGGGCTTCGGTTAAATGCAAAGCCTTACGCTCACGCAAGGTATTGTAGATATGGGGCGATGTCATGGAGCCCATGCCCGATTCACCGCAGCAACCGGGGGATGTGGTAAAGCTTGCGCCAGTAAATTGCGACAAAGCTTTTAATATGGCTTTACGTCCTTTTACCTTATGCACCCCAGCCCATTCGCTGTGGCAAGACTCATGGTATAGACGCGGGGCACCGTCTAAATTGGCTTGCGCTGGTAAGCTTTCTAGCGCCAATTGCACGGCATCTTTATGCTCTAAACCAAGCTGCGCTGTGAGGGGGTCAATGCCCTCAATGCAAGTGCCGCAAGAGGTCACCACATAGTGGGTGTCAAAATGCGCTGCGCAAGCTTCTTCAAGCAATTCGGCAAGCAGTTTGCGCACATTTTCTCTATTGCGTTTGAAAGGCTTTTCTAAGCCAGCCGTGAGTAGGGGGTAGCCGCAGCACAGATGACGCGGCGGCACAAGCACACTATGCCCAGCTTTGAGTAAGAGAATAAGCGAGGCTTGAGCTATGCGATCGTAAAAGAGCGAGCCACCGCAACCGGGAAAATACAGCACAGCGGGTTTGGGCTTTTCTTGTTCACTCATATGCGCCGGGGTGAAAATATGCCCGCGCTGTAACTTGAGTGACTCATAGATATTGGTATAACCAATCTTGGCACCTTTTCCTGAAAAGAGCGGATTTTGAATGCTTTTCCGCCAAGAAGCAGGAATAAAGCCCACCATTTTATTTTGTGTTTTTTGCCCTAAAGAGGCAAGTTTGGCAGCTTTTGGTATGCGCTTTTGCGGGTCTACCATAAGCCAGCGCAAGGCGCGCGTTTTAATGGGATGCCCGCCATTGCCCTTAGATTCCAGCATGGTGCGCAAAGTAAGCGCCACTTCACCAGAAGGGATTTTTACCGGACAAACAGCGGTACAGCGCCCGCAAGCAGTGCAGTGTTCAAAAATATCATTGACATGGCTGAGTAATCTTTCATCCATACGCCCTGTATTGGCCTGAATATAATAGATAGCCTCAAGCAGCATGCCAAGCACCATGTTTTTATTGCGCGGATGCCACTGCATGGAGCGTTCAGGATAGGTCATGGAGCAGACATGTTTACACTTGCCACAGCGGGTACAGTTTTGCACAAGGCTTAGCAAGCTCATGAGCGAATCTTTGTCAGGCAGACCGCTTTCTTTAATATCGTTAATGAGCCCGTTAAAAGAAAAGGTAAAGGGGCGCACGGGCAATTCTTTGTGCACAAGCTTGGCAGGGTTAAGAATATCACGTGGGTCTACACGTTCTTTAAATTCACGCAATGATTGAATTTTGTCTTGGCTTAAAAAGGCAATCTTGGTAATGCCAATGCCATGCTCGCCAGATACTGCGCCGCCCATTTCTTGCGCTGTATTCATCACTCTGGCAGCCACGTGTTCGGCTTCTTCTAGCATATGGTGATCGCTAGAGTTTACAGGAATGTTCACATGGCAATTACCGTCACCGGCATGCATGTGGCTGGCAACTACAATGCGGCTGGCATACATATAATCAATAATACCAAGAATTTTCTTTTCTAAGGTGTCGTATTTGCTAGCCATCTCTTTAAGAAAGAGCACAGCGCGCATAAAGAGCTCTTCATCGCTCACCTCTGAGGCAGATACAGCCCCTTGAGCTACCTTAGAGATATAGGAAAATTCGCGGTTAAATTCTTTATCTTCCATGGGAAAGCCCGGTAAGCGTCCCACCGATTGCATGGCATAACGAAAAGCTGAAGCTACGCATTCTAAATTGAGCTGCTCGAGGAAGAGGGCAAAGTCAGGAATGCGCGCCATGGGAATAACTACGTCTTCATTGATTTTAAAGCCTGAAGTGCGCTTGGCAATGGCGGAAAGCTTATGTCTATCTTCCCAAAAAAGTTCTGCCTCTTTGGCGTCTTTTGCCACAGAGCAGTCCACATTGTCTTGCTGTTCTACCACCGCCACTATGGCTTGCTTGCATTTTTCTAAAAGCACTTCATCATCGCCATCTATTTGCACAATAATAACAGAGATGGGATCGCCTTCGTACTTAGAAGATTTTCTTTTATAGCCAATGGCTTGCACGTATTTTACGTTAAATTCTTCAAGGGCAGAAATGCTGGCATAATCGCCATCTTGACGAATTTGGTCACGCAATTTTACAAGCTCGCCAATGACCACTGCGGCAGGATGCATGGATCTGCCAAAAAATTCCAGCACAATAACTTTAGAATGCAAGGGTTTTTTGTGTAAAACAAAGGCAGCTTCGGTGATGATGCCATCTACCCCTTCTTTTTGCATGCCGGGTAAGCCGCCTAGGGCTTTATTGGTCACGTCCTTACCAAGGCCGGGCAGGCGCACTTCTTCGCCGTGCAAATTCACCACCGAGCGTACCCCGCCGGACATATCTTTAATTTCAAAGGTTACGGTTTCTTGGGGTAAAATTTTATGTCTGGGGTGATTTTTGCGCTCTACGGTGATAATTTCGCCCGTAGGGGTTACCATACGCCACCAGAGTAAATTGTCTAAGGTTGTGCCGTATTCAAAAGCGCAAGGGCCACCGGCATTTTCAGCAATATTGCCGCCAATGGTAGAAGCCAGCTTAGAGGCCGGATCTATAGAAAAGAACAGATTTTTATCTGCGGCGGCTTTTATGGCTTCGTGGGTGAGCAGGCCAGCTTCGCAGGTAAAGGTGAGATTTTCTGTATCAATACAAGAAATATTTGTTAAGCGAGTTAAGCTTACAATGACGGTACGCTTACGCGCAGGCACAGCGCCCCCGGTCATGCCAGAGCCGCCACCGCGAGGAATGAGGGCAAATTTTTTATCATTGGCTAGGCGCACCAGCTCAGCCACTTGTTCCGTGGTGCTGGGTTCAACCACACAAAGAGGCAGCTCCATGCGCAAATCTGTGGCATCGGTGGCATTTTCTACCAAGGCGCCGGGGCGAGTGATAATACATTCTTCTGGCATAAAGGCTCGAAAAGAATTAATAAGCTCTGCCCTAAATGTCATTTCTGCCTCGTGTGCAGACCAAAACATGGTAATGCCCTCGCCTATGCTGGTAGCATAGTGGTGGGCTAAAGCCATGGAGGTAGCCTCAAAGGTTTTTTGCACACTTTGGCGCACGGTCTCGGCGTCAATAAAGGGATTATAGGCCACCAAAAAGAGCTCTTCGGCTATGGCAATGGCTAAATGGCGCACAGATTCGGGCCATTCTTCAAAATCATGTCGATTTATACGCAAAATGCGATTTACCACGTATACGGGAGAAATAGAAATATGCGGGCCTTTATGAGCCATAATAATCGCCTCGTCTTGAAATATATCTCATGGAAAATTTATTGCTTACCATGCGGTGAAAGGGTGAGTGTGTAAGTGCACATTTTTATAGCGTAGGTCGTGAGAAACTTCCTCACCAAGCCATGCGGGTTTGGTAAAGCTTTCCTCTTCAGAAGTAAGTTCAATTTCTGCCATGACAAGACCTGCATTAAGACCAAGAAAAAAATCTATTTGCCATACATGGTGATTATGGGGCAGCGTATAACGTATTTTTTCTATAAGGGGCTTTTGTGCCAAAGTGTCTAAAAGTAGACGGGCATCTGCGGCGGGAATGGCGTATTCGTATTCCTTGGCAGCCAGAGCAGAAATGTGGCTTTTGATGGTTATATAGCCGTGGGTATGGGTATCGTCCACAGCAGTGTCGTGGGGTGTAGATGGTGCAGACAGCACAGATGCAGTAGGCGCGCAAGCAAGCACCTCACAAAGGCGCACCCGTATAACACGGTCTTTATCTGTGCTTAGATACCCTTGCGTGTATTTGCTGCCTTGCAGCCCAAGCTCTTGCCACGGGCATCCGTGTACAAGAAACTTTCTCTCAATTTCCATGGCCATGAACTAATACTACTATTTTTTCTATTATGTTCATAAAGCGTAAGGATGTGAGGGGACCCCCCCACATCCTTAGACATAGTATTTTAATCCCACTCGCGCTTGTCCTCAATGGGACGAATTTGCGGTGGTAAGCTACCTGGGGTGAGGATTTCCAAATTAGGACGCAATTTAATTTTTTCACGGAAAGCGTGTAAAAGCTCTTCTTCGCGTCTAAATTCACTGGTTTCCACAAAGAGCACCATTTCATCAATG
>CAYJND010000052.1:0-12576 GCA_964371565.1 uncultured Desulfovibrionaceae bacterium | reverse complement strand
TCTATATCGCCGCCAAAGTCAACTTCTATTTGCCCCGTAGCTATGTTATCGTCAGCAGTTAGTTCTGTATCGGAATCTTTGGAAATTTCAGGAGCGGAATCCACCACAGTGACGGTCACCGTTACAAAACTTTCATTACCCGCTGCATCTTTCACAGGGATTTGTACTTCTTGAGTGTCGCTGTCGCTATTTCTATCATGTTGATAGGCTTCGTCTTGTGTGAAAACAAGATTACCAGAGTTATCAACATAAAAGACCCCAAAGGGATTGTCTGCATCGCCTACGCTAAGAGCACCTTCAAAGTTATAAGAAACATCATCTGGTAATGTAATGCCATCTACTTCTACATTGATTGCCATATTGTCATCGTAGGAAGTAACTGTGCCATCAAGGTTGCCACCAATGTCTGTATCTACCTCATAATCGGTATCGGTACGAGCTGTGGTGCTATTGCCTGCAGCATCAGTGATGGTGACAGAGGCTTCTATATTATCATTTTTAACAAGCAAGCTACCCGGTACGTCAATGGCATATTCTAAATTACTATCAACGGTACCTGTAAAACTTTGTCCGCCCACAGTAAGGGTCACGGTATCGCCAGGCTGTACGTCTTTGCCTACCGTACCAGTAATGGTAACATCTTTACCAGCTTCGGCGGCATTGATAACATTATCTTCAGTTATACTATCGATGGATATGCCAGCCTCAGGCGGTGCAACATCCACAATAGCAGTGGATGTATCTGTATCAGTGAGGCCTTCTTCTGTGGTCACGGTAGCTTCTATGTTTAAATCGCCCTCAAGTGGCGGATCTACCCAAATGGTTAAACCATCTTCTAGCATGGAGTCAGTGACAGGGCCTTTAAATATGATTTCACCATTTTGTTCGATGATGATTTCATCGCCTTCTTCCACGCCTTCTTCTAGGGTAACGGTAACTTCAACTTGGTTCCCGTTAGGGCCTGCAAGGTCATCTTTAGAGATAACATCATCATCGTCATTTATAGTTACGCTGATTTTAGGAGGGATGAGTTCTACACTTTCGTTTCCTGTTTGTTGTTCTTCATCAGAGGCATTTTGCGTAAGAGTAGTAGCGTTTTGCGCTCTAGTGGTAGCTCTGGCTGCTATAACATTTTGAGCTTCACTTAACTTAGACGTACTGGCAACATAGGCTTGGTCAAGCCCATTTAAGCTATCAATACCACCTTGTAATGATACACTTATAGTATCAACTCTATTACCACTGCTCAAGAGTTGTGTACTGGCTTCACCCATTGCAGGCATAAGCTCTTCCCCTAAGGCTGCAAAGAACTCTTCGCCAGAAATTTCTGTTCCTTCCACAATAAAGCTTGGCATATTCTCACTAGTATACGCCATATAAAAATCTGACAGCGTTAACATGGCTTCGTCATTAAAAGACATGATGAGATCATCACCCTCACGGGTAAGCGTTGCTTCGGTAGCCTTGAAGTCTAAAATTAAACGATCTTCAGCTTGTGGAGGTAGAGTTTGTGTACTGCCCGCTTGGGGTTTTACTAAAGTAATATCAGCCATGGAAATTTCCTTTTTGTGGTGAAAATAGGGCGCGTAAAAACGTTTACCCTTACAGTAAAATAAACAACGTACAGATAACGTAAAAAAGGGATATATTGAGGCGTTACAGAAGCACAATCATCCATAACGACGAGGTAAAGACCTCAGGTGCTAGACCCGTAAACCAAATTAACGGGCTCACTTATAAGAAAAGAGGTTGTAAAGCCTACACGCATACACGTACTCAATATATATTCACGCTTAATTTTCTTGTCAAGTTTTCATCTAGATTAGTTAATGCTTAAAAACGTGTTTCATACGTTTATTTCTGGCAATGTTTATTACGTTATTTGATTTGTAAGTTCTATTTTTACTGATAGTTAAGTTGTTTTTCAGTGTCGACTAGATTAGCCAATGATCGTATAGACTCGCCTGGGAAATTAAGACGCGTTTGCTTTAGATGAAAGTTATAAAGGCTTTTTAGGGTATTGAATTTTCTATTCTTGTAAATAAAATCGACAGTAAATGTCGTATTTCTTTACACTATAAAATGTTTAGTTGTGATAACTATAGAAAATTATAGATTTTATTTTTGGTCTGTATATTGCTAGTAGAATTAACGTAGTCTTTTAAAGGTGTGGAGTTTATTATGCAGCGAATTCTTGTTTTGTTGGTTTTGGTATTAAGCACCTATACCCCCTCGGCTATGGCTTTTAGCATTGGTGGCAGTGGGGCTGGCGTAGATGCTTCTTTGGATGGTTCTGCCAAAGCTAATGCTGGGCATGTAAGTGGTTTCGTGGGCGTAGATGTCGATTCTGTTTCTTCTTTGCAGCAAACAAAAAAAGGTGATGTTCATGCTAGCCTTGAAGCAGCCTCGCTGCATCGTGTATATGGTGAGCCCATTTTTGAAATTTCCGCTAAAGATTTGCCTAAATATAGAGGTAAAACTCCTAAAGTTTATGCTCGCATGAATGGGGCTTTGCTATATATAGATACAATTTACTTGTATTATAATAAGGTAGATAAGCAAATTGAGGTGAAATCGCTAGAGCCTGATGGTTCTGTTCGCCATAGTGCTATGCTTGATAAAGATGTTCTTATTAGAATGCCTAATGGGCTATGTAAACTAGTAAATAGTGAATTCATTTGTCCTAAATAAGACTTCCCTGCGCCCCCGCCAATTCTCCTTGGAGTAGCCCCCTGGAGTAACGGTGGGGGCTTTTTCGTTTAAAATATACGTTCACATCTCAACGGTGTGCTTTTTTTGATGTGTTCCCTTGCTTTTATGGGTAATATGTTGAAAAAAGTTAAACGTGGACTTTTCAAGGTCAGGAACAATAAACCGTTGACCCATATATGCAATTGTGTATAAAATTCATAGATATTTCATTAATATGAAATATTTCTTTGGGAGAAGATTCTTCGTTGAATGTATTTTTATGATAGTATTTTGCTGCTGATAATCATACATACTAGTAATATATCATAGGGTGAAAAGGAAAATGCTATGCAGTTAGCCCCATTAAAGCCAGAAGTAACAGTGGTTATTACGTCTAGCAATAGGCACAGCTTATTAGAGCAAACGTTAGATAGTTTTTGTAAGTATAATACATTTAAAGGAATAAAAGAAATTATTGTTGTTGAGGACAGCCCCTTTAGTCCAGAAAAGCTTTTAGAAAAATATAAAAAGTTCTACAATATTCGTTGTATAAAAAATGTAACACGCTTAGGCCAACCTCTTTCTATAGATATTGCCTATAGCCATGTAATGACAGATTATATTTTTCACTGTGAAGATGATTGGGAATTTTATGCGCCGCAATTTATCGAAACTTCTTTACGTATTTTAGATTTTTCGCCCACGTTGCTGCAAGTACATTTGCGCTCTGTAGAAGATATTGGTTATGATTTCACAAAGCATGAAAGTGGAAATTTTGCTTTCTTACACTATGGATATCTTAATATTTGGCATGGCTTTTCATGCAATCCGGGTTTACGCCGTTTGCGCGATTATAAAAGGTTAGTGAGCTATTGTTTACAGCTGGCTACACCGTATTTTTCCGGTAGTTTTGAGGCCTATATAAGTGAAATTTATCGCGGCTATGGTTATGTTGCTGCGCTTAATTTATATAATGAAGGCAAGGGCTTTGTGCGGCATTTAGGCGATGGGCACCATGTTGTGTAATTTTCTTTGTGTTTACTTCTTATAATTATTACGGAAAAACAAAAAAATAACGCCTTAAAATATATTACATAGAGTTGAAACGTTTACGCGTGGAAGATAATATGTCTGTAAAAAATGTCTGATAAAAATTTTCCGTCAAAAATGTGGGTACATCTCTATCCCAAAATTGGCGTCCTAAGTTTTTGTATGTGTTGTGTGTTTTAATATGCACTGTGGGCTTGGTGTTTATTTTCTTGTAAGCTTCATCCCAAGAGTAGGTATGCGCTTTTCGTAGTGGAATAACAGGGCCTTCTTGATAATGATGATTTTGTTTTGCTAAATGGGCGTGTACCCATGCAATACCTAAAGGGATGCATTGTGAATTTATATGAGGGAAAACTTCCATAAAATCTCCCTGCAGGAAGTATCTTTGCTTAAAGCTTGGGGCTATGATGAAAGTATCGCCAATAAATCCATTGAAAAGGGTTTTTCCGTCTAAATTTCCATGAGAAGTAATATAAAGTTCATTTTTACAATAGCATATATTAATCCCGCCTAAAACAAGTGTATAGCTTTTATCTCCAACGAGAGCTCTGGCTATATTTCGTTCGCAAAATTCATAAATGGTGCTTTGTTTATGAGGTACCATGGGAATATCCGAGGCAGATAGCGTAGGATTAGAGTATTTTTGTAGCATTTTTTTTATGAAAAGCATCTTATCCGGAAAATATATTTGATCACCGTCAATTTTCATATAATATTTATAACGCACCTTTGTATAACCAAAATTATAAAATTGCGCTAAATGTCCAAACGGCCTTGCTTGCGTCGTTCCTCTTATGGCTCCCCATTCCAATGGGTACCAAAAAAGGCGTATTTTATGCGGAAAACGCCGCGCATATTCCAGCAAAATCTCTTCTGTAGTATCGTTTGAATCATTGTAGGTAATGATGAGTTCATCTAAAAACGGTAAACAAGAATCAAGGCAGGGGCGTAACGTCATGGCCTCGTTGCGCACACGCAAATGCCCGCTTAATCCGAAAGGTCGCGGGGCGTCTAATTGGCGAAAGTCCTCTTCTTTTACTATGAAGTCTTCGCTATTAAATACTCGTGAATTCAAATAGCACATCGTGTTCTCATGGTGTGTTTTGGGCAAACTTTATATAGCTATCTTACGATTTGTTTTCGCACTTTAAAGATTTGTAATAATTTGTTATTCTGTGTTTACCGTATAATTTAAAGTGTAAAGGTGAAACTGCGCTTGAATGTTCACGCAAGCATGTTCTAAGATACAGTTTTAGTTACATCTTAATTGCGTTTTGGGGCTTGCTCTTAGTCTATGCTAAATAATTTTTGATAAAGTATTTTCACGGTATAGTATATTGTTTTTTACGTCAACGGAAAGAAAATTATAGTCAAGCATGGCAATGACACGATGGATTTTATTGTGAAAATAGGTGCCTCAATACACAGTGGTAAGTTTTGATTTATATTTCTATTGTTAAATACTCCGACAAATGTGTCGGTTTTTTTTACAAATTAAAAAAGTTTTGAAAGTTTTTTTATGTAATTTAAATAGCTTGAAAATGGTTCAATATTTGCATGAATAGGTTATTCCACGTGTAGGAGGGGGGTATGAAAAAAATACTTTCTATAATATTTGTGCTTTGTGTATCCATAGCAGGTGCAGGTTTAGCTCAAGCTGCGCTTTTAGATAGTTGGCAATATACTTTATCATCCATAGAGTTGTCGCATATTAATAATGACTTTGCTTACACATATGATAGCAATTTTATTGATGCACAAGGTGCTACCTATCGTGCAGGAGCGTATACGCATTCCATAGAGCCTAAATACGACGCGCCAGTTACGGGTTCTGCGAACTTCACGGGGCAAAACGTAGCTTTGAGTGAGCAGGAAGTTTTGTTACGCTACGATACAACACTTAAAGACCAAAATTATATGGCTGCAGGTGTGCCTATAGCAGATCTTTCTTTTTCTTATGATGTGAGCTCTGTGGGGGGCGAAGTATCCATGAATGTGGCTTATACTTTGTCTTTGTACTCGTATTATGATGTGCACACGCAAAGTGCCTATGTATATTTTAATAATAATCAAGTCACTGCCACAGGTATGAATACGTCCATGTATAATGGCTATGTGTACGGCGTGTTAGGCTTTAATCTATATGTAGATGGTAGAGCTTTTACGCAGGTTACGGGCGACGATGGTAATACATACAGTGGCTGGGCCATCAATGAAGATACAAGAAACAATTACTACGATTCATATGTGGTAGGCGCTGACAATACTGCTTTAGATGCAAAGTATTGGACAGGAGCCTTTGATATTACGAGTGATATAGTTATGGTTAACTATTCCTTGTTTGCTTTTAATGAATTTGACTCCCCTCGCTTTGTCGCTACGTATATGCATACTTCTACAACCCCAACACCAGAGCCTGCTACTATGCTTCTTATGGGGGCAGGTCTTGCGGGCTTGGGTTTTGGTGTACGGCGTAAGAAATAATATCAAGACAAGACATAAAAAAAACCTCCGTTTTCATGGAGGTTTTTTTATGTCTGAAAGAAAGTAACTTTAAGGAGCTTTTTTTTCTAGTAAAGCTTTTTTTTGGTCTCTTTTTTCCTTGAGCCCTTCTGTGCGGGGCTTTCTGTATTTTTCTAAATATTCTTTAAAACCTTCATCAAAAGCCCATATTCCTTGAGTGTTTACCACAAAAAGAGGAATGGCTTTTTTAGCATAATGTTCGGGCTGTAAGAGTTTGTGTTTTGGCTCAGTAATATTGTCTAGAATATAGGTTTTTCCGTCAAGCTTTACAGCAAGGATGGCATGTTCCATTTTATGCGGTATGCTATAAATTACAACCATGCTGAGATCTTGTTCTGACCAGCCAAAGTATTTAAGGGCAAAGTATTTTGCAAAGACATAATCCTCACAATCTCCAGCCCAATTACTTAACATTTCTTGTGGTTTAGCCCAATATTCTATTTGTTTATAAAGAACTTTGTCATCCTTACTTGGGATGCCATTCATAAAACCATTAATACCGCGCAATTGGTCTATACTAGAAGCTTTTTGTATCTTTTTTGCAAAAAAATTCCATTTATGAGCGTTTTTTGCAGACATGGCGGTGCTTTGCGATGAATATACATCCGGTGAATAACTTTCTTGGATAACTTTCCAATCGTGTTGCATTTTTTTGATAAAGGGGGGCAAGTTGGCAAGCTCTGGGATGAATTTTGCCTTGTAACCCAAAAAGTCCTCAACTTGTGGCTGTGCCTGTAAAAACTGAGGATCAATGCTAGTAGCTGTGTCAAAGTTAATGGATGAAGGCGGCACTATTGGTTTTGTGCTACTTTCACCTTGTATGGGCGTATTTTGCGCAGCATGTGCTTGCTGGACAATAGAAACACCTCCGCAGCAGCATAAGCAAAGCAGGGAAAAAATGATACGTGTTTTTGACGGCATGGTTAGTCCTTTACTGCAGTTTGGCTGAGAAACTACTTAGATAAATATGAAAAACACCAAAAATCTTTTACACTATTAGAGAGATATATACAAGCCAGTGCTGAGTCTATAGGCCTTTGCTACAAGCTATTATACATTCAATTTTGACGCTGTGCCCCAAAATACCAAGGCGTCACGTAATTCAGGAATAGATATGGGCTTGGTTATATGGTCGTTCATGCCAGTTTCCAGGCTTTTTTCTTTATCCCCTGTCATGGCATGGGCTGTCATGGCTAAGATGGGCACGGTTTTAGACTTAGGCATGTGGCTTTTGCGTATGTGTTTTGTGGCGGTAATACCATCCATAACGGGCATTTGAATATCCATAAGAATAAGGTCAAAGTTGCTATTTTCCCATGTGTCAACGGCTTCTTGTCCATTTTTGGCAAGCGTTACTGTTGCGCCCATATCTTGCAAAATTTCCATGGCAATAACTTGGTTAATTTCATTGTCTTCAACAAGTAAAATATCGAGAGGGAGGATGGGCATATTTTCTGCTGAGGGTAGAGTGTTTTTTTCTACTTCTTTAGCATTGCCTTCCTCAGCCATGATAGTAAAGGTAAAGGTGCTGCCTTGACCTGGTTCACTACTCACGCTAATGCCGCCGCCCATAAGCTCAGAGAGGCTTTTGCAAATGGCTAAACCAAGGCCTGTGCCGCCGTACTTACGTGTGGTGGTGCCATCAGCTTGGGTGAAAGAGTCAAAAATGCGAGACTGCTCTTCGGCATTCATGCCAATGCCACTATCTTTAACCGTAAACATAAGTTCAAGCTGATTTGCGTGTCTACCGAGCAGGCTTGCGTGTATTTCTACAGTGCCTTGGCTGGTAAATTTCACAGCGTTGGAGCATAAATTTGTGCAAATTTGAGTTAGTCGTACAGGGTCTGCCTTAATAATGGGGGGCACGTTTTCGTCAATGCTATAGCTAAATACCAGGCTTTTTTCAGCGCATTTAGGTAAGAGCAAGTCATGAATAGAAGAAAAGAGCGCTTCAAGTTTAAAGGATTCAGGGGTGATATCCATTTTTTGCGCTTCAATTTTTGAGAAATCCAAAATATCATTGATAATATGCAAGAGGCTTTTAGCAGCGTTGTCAATGCGCATAAGATATTGTTTTTGCTTTTCATTGGGGTTTGCACGCATGGCTAAATAGGTCATACCCATAATACCATTCATGGGCGTGCGAATTTCATGGCTCATGCGAGCTAAAAAGTCACTTTTTGCCTTGGTAGCAGATTCTGAACGTGTAACCAAATCTACGAGATTGTGTACCATATGTTCCATATTGCGTGCCAAAGAACCCAGCTCATCATTACGATGCACGTTGATTTTTTCAACAGCTTCACCACGAGTGATTTTTTGTGCAAAGTTGCTAATGCGCACAATATCGCGCGTAACAGGCGAGGTGTAATAAGAAACAGCCAAAAGAGTAAGCACGGCCATAACTATGGAAGTAAGGCCCATGGAGTTGCGAATATTATTTAATTGTGTAGATTTAAAATTTTCATCAATAATACCTAGAATATAAATATCTGTCGCTGGTACATTGTGAAAGCCAATAATGATGTCTTGTTTGTTTTTTTGTGCGGTGATGGTTCCAGAAGATTTTGAGAGTAACTCTGTATAGAAAGAGGAAAAATTTTCTGGCAACAATTGAGCATTGCTATTTTGCAAATGCTTTATGCCTGTATGGTCGACAATGATGCTAAAGCAGGTGATTTCATCATGAGGTGTGTCATGAATAGCAATATCAATGAGTTGCTCCATCTCTACTGAAGCTACTAAGGCGCCTTGCTGCCCATTATGGCTGATTTTGAGAATGAGAGGGAGCAAATATTGCTGTGTAGTGGCGCTGTAAAGTATGGGGCCATGCACTACGCCGTAGGTATCTAAATAGGAGGATATAAGGTTTTGCTCGCCGCCAATTTCTAGAGATAAGCGCGTACCTTTATTACCTAAAATGTATTCGCCGTGATCGTTGGTAAGGTAAAGGCTGTCGTAATATCCGTAAACATCTTTAATGTTAGTTAAAAGCTCTCTAAGGTGTTCGTGGTCTTCTTGAAAAAGCGCCACTTCATGGGCTCGCGGGGGGGAGCCTATGGCGGAGAGCACAGGGGGCAGAGTAGCCGTCATGGTCATATCACGATGGGTTTGACGAAACTGGATGTCTACATTAGCGCTAATGGAAGCGACGGCAGTTTCTACGTAGCTTTTTTTAATGTCTCTTATGCTAGTATTAAATGTTCGTAAAATAAAATAGGTAGATAGAGATGCAATAATAAGGATAATACAAAAAATCGCAACGGGCTGTTTAACACGTAAGCTGGAAAAGGAATTGGGATCGTGAATGTTCATTTCTACTGCTCGTTAAAATCAAAGCAAGAGGACAAGGGGCATGGATACAGTTTATAAAAGGGCTTCAAAGTATGTCCTCACTTGCGGTCTAAAGCTAACCTAACAGCTCACTGCCATTAAAAACTTTGCTTGTCAAGAGTGTTTACTTGAAAAACAATGAGTAGTGAAATACTATGTTTAATGGATATAAAGAGTTTTTAAGTAAAATTATCATGCGCGGATATTGACGATGAGCTTTTTGGCTTTATTTTATAAAGCCACACTGAGAGTAAGACTCATAGATGCTAATGGCCTTTTTTTGCAGTACAAAATGCAAAGTGTTAAAATAATAAATGATTTTTATTGCAAATGCTTTTAGTGTGTTAGGTGCAAAAACACTTTTGCGCCTTGACAATGTGGTGTAGCTTTGGCAAATTTGTAGGCGTTGCTTGTATAGGAAATTTTTAGAAAAAGTTTAGACTTTTTGTAGAAAATTTCACAAAGGCCAGCTTTTAATAAAGTTTTTGGTGTCTGTAGTTTACTCGCTTTGTTTTACCTCTAACCTTGGGTTATCCTCTAATCATACCTTATGATGCTTACCACCATAATAAAAAGAGACGGCAGTAGTGTCGATTTTGACTCTACAAAAATTTTGCATGCCATGAGCAATGCTAACAAGGCTGCGTGCCGCGAAACTGCTGACTCTGATGAAGAGTTCATGTCAGCCACTGATTTGGCTTTTTTAACAGAAAAAGTTTGCCAAAAGCTTGTGGCGGCCAATTTACATAATGTAGAAGAAATACAAGATGTGGTGGAAGAAATACTCATTCGTTTTGGGTATGCTAAAACAGCCAAAGCCTATATTCTGTATCGCCATGAACATGCAAAAATTCGTCATGCCGAAGATAGTCTTATGGATATCTACAAAACCCTTACTTGGTCGCCGGCTGTAGAAGAAGATATTAAGCGTGAAAATGCCAATATCGACGGTGACACTGCCATGGGTACCATGCTCAGATATGGTTCTGAGGGGGCTAAATACTTTGTAGATAATCATATTTTGCCAAGCGATATTTCAGCAGCCCATAGCAGCGGCGATATTCATATTCACGACAAAGATTTTTATATGCTTACGCAGACCTGTTGCCAAATAGACCTTATTAAGCTTTTTCAAAAAGGTTTTTCCACAGGGCATGGGCACTTGCGTGAGCCTAATTCCATAGAAAGCTATGCTTCGCTGGCTTGTATTGCCATTCAGGCAAATCAAAATGAAATGCATGGCGGACAAAGTGTACCTAATTTTGACTTTGCCATGGCGCAAGGGGTAGCAAAAACCTATGCCAATGAATATCGCAAAAGTTTTGGTGCTTACTTGCAAATAGCTCATGATATTCAAGGGGTAAATTTGGCTGCTGTAGGCGTTGAAGATGCCAGCGTTATTCTTGATAGCCTAAAAACGCCCATTGCCATGCACTCTATGGATGCTCTTGCCGACGAATTGCAAAATTTACAGCCAGAACCCTTGCGCCCCTTATTACAAAAGACCCATGCCCATGCAGCACGCGAGGCGCTTAAAGCTACCGAAAGACGTTGCTATCAATCCATGGAAGCCTTTGTGCACAATTTAAATACCATGAATTCTCGCGCTGGGGCTCAAGTGCCCTTTTCTTCCATAAACTACGGTACTGATATGTCCCTTGAAGGACGCATGGCCGTGAAAAACCTCTTACTGGCCACCAAGGCCGGTCTTGGCAATGGGGAAACTTCCATTTTTCCTGTGCAGATTTTTAAGGTAAAAGAGGGCGTGAACTTTAATCCCGAAGATCCTAACTACGATCTTTTTAAGCTTGCCATGGAAGTTTCTGCCATGCGCTTGTTCCCCAATTTTAGCTTTTTAGATGCGCCCTTTAACTTACATTTTTATAAGCCCGGCGACTATAATAGCGAAGTAGGCTATATGGGCTGCCGCACACGCGTGCTTGGCAATGTCTATGACAAAAGCCGCGAAGTTACTTGCGGGCGCGGTAATCTAAGTTTTACTTCCATTAATTTACCGCGCATTGCCCTTGAAGTTAAGGGCGATGAGCAAGCCTTTTTTAAACTTTTTGATGAACGCCTTGAGCTTGTTTACCGCCAGCTTTTGCATCGCCTTAAAATTCAAGGGGCGAAAAAAGTACGCAACTATCCCTTCCTTATGGGGCAGGGTATTTGGCTTGATTCTGATCAGCTCACATGGGACGACACCCTAGAAGAAGTGCTCAAACACGGCACCCTCACCCTTGGTTTCATAGGCCTTGCCGAAACGCTCATGGTGCTTACAGGTAAACACCATGGAGAAAGCGCTGAATCTCAAGAGCTTGGCATTAAAATTATCAAATACATGCGTGACCATATCGATGCCAAGGCTGTAGAAACTGGTCTGAACTTTACCCTTATCGCCACACCTGCAGAGGGGCTCAGCGGGCGCTTTGTAGCCCTTGATAGGCATAAATTTGGGCTTGTTCCCAAGGTAAATGATCGCGACTATTATACGAACTCTTTCCATATACCCGTATATTATTCGCTACCGGCTTTTAAGAAAATTCAGCTAGAAGCCCCGTATCATGCTTTTACCAATGCCGGACACATTACCTATGTGGAGCTTGATGGCGATACGAGTAAAAACCTCGAGGCCTTTGAGTCCATTATTCGCTATATGCACTCTCAAGGCTGCGGGTATGGATCCATTAACCACCCCCTAGACCGTGACCCCGTATGCGGCTATGTGGGCGTGATTAACGATGTGTGCCCACGTTGCGGACGACGCGCCAATGAACCTATTGATAAGGTGAAAATTGATGCCATTCGCCGTCAGCACGGTTTACGCCCCTATACAGGGAATGTAGATTAAATTTTAATAAAGGCTACTTGGGGGAAGCTTGGATTAGCCTCTGGGGGGAACTTTTGCTAACGCCAAAAAGTTCCCCCCAGACCCCCCTCAAAACGCGTTATATGTGAATTATCGCATCTCTGAGATGT
>CAYJND010000051.1:0-12833 GCA_964371565.1 uncultured Desulfovibrionaceae bacterium | reverse complement strand
GGCGCAAAGCTCATGGTGGATATGGCACATATTGCGGGCCTTGTGGCTGCTGGTGAACATCCATCCCCCATTGCTCATGCGCACATTACCACTACTACCACGCATAAGACCTTGCGCGGGCCTCGTGGCGGTATGATTTTAGCTGCAGAAGATATGAGCAAAACCTTGAATAGCCAGATTTTCCCCGGTATTCAGGGCGGCCCGCTTATGCATGTTATTGCAGCAAAAGCTGTAGCTTTTGGAGAAGCCTTAAAACCATCTTTTGTGACCTATCAAAAGCAAGTGGTTAAAAATGCGGCTGTCTTAGCTAAATGCCTTATGGATGCAGGTTTTGACCTCGTATCTGGCGGCACTGATAACCATTTAATTCTTATGGATTTAACCAATAAGAATATTACTGGTAAAGATGCAGAGCATGCCTTAGATTTAGCTGGCATTACCGCCAACAAAAATACCGTGCCCTTTGAAACTCGCTCCCCCTTTGTAACTTCTGGCGTGCGCCTTGGTACAGCAGCTCTTACCACTCGTGGCATGAAAGAAGAAGATATGCAAAATGTGGCAGCATGGATTGTTGATGCATTGCAAAATGTAGAAAACACCCAAAAGCTTGCTGCTATCCAAGAAGAAGTGGAAAAATTTGCTCGTCAATTCCCACTTTTTGCCATGCAAAAAAATTAAAGATATTCGCGTAGCCTTGAGGGAGTTTTGCTCCCTCCTGCGCTGCATATAAAGTTTTATATCTTTGTGCCGTAAAGAATACTAAGTGGCAAAGGATTTAACACCCTAAGGCAGGAGGCAACACATGTCGCAAACAAATATTCTTCTGGAAGCTGGCACCAATGAACTTGAGGTCATGGAATTTTATGTAGAAGAAGAAGGTTATTGCGGACACTACGGCATTAACGTGGCCAAAGTGGTAGAAATTATCCGCCCGCAAAAAGTCACCGCCATGCCAGAAATGCCTCACCCCGCTGTTATGGGCGCCTTTGCTCACAGAAATGGCGAAGTAATTCCCCTCATTGACGTTGCAAAATACCTTAATTTTACTCAAGGCCCCAATCAAGAATATAAAATTATTATTACCAAATTTAATACCTTAACCACAGGATTCTTGGTTTCTGGGGTTAATCGTATTTATCGTCTTAGCTGGACCAATGTGGAAGCGCCTGGCTCATTACTCACCCAAGTAAGCCGCAATGCCGTTACCGGCGTGGTGCGCATGGACGATCGCATTATTCTTTTACTAGACCTTGAAGCCATTGTGGCAGAAATTCATCCCAATATTGCCATGCGCATGGATGAAGCTAAAATGCCTGACGCCCCCATCGACAGAAAATATCGTGTCTTGCACGCCGATGATTCTAGTTCCATTCGCCGCTTAGTTTTAGATTTGCTTTCGGCAGAAGGTCGATTTGACGTTACTCAAGCTGAAAATGGTGAAATTGCCTGGAATATCATGCTCGAATACGCAGAACAAGCAAAAGAAACAGGTAAGCCCATTACAGATTATGTGGAAGGCGTCATTACAGACATTGAAATGCCAAGCATTGATGGTCTGGCACTATGCAAACGCATTAAAGATCATCCCATCTTAAAAGAAGTTCCTGTGGCCGTATTTTCATCCATGGTAAGCGATAGCCTTATCAAAAAATGCCAGTCAGTGGGCGCTGATGCACAATACTCTAAGCCAGACTTGCAAGGACTGAGCAATATTTTATTTGATTTAATCAATAAATAACTTTTTTTACAAATTATTTAAAAACTCCCCTTATCTGAAAAGATTTGGGGAGTTTTTTTGTACTTTATCGAAAGAGGTTACGCATTGCGCACCTTGCTGAGTTACCTTAGGCTTAATGTTAAATGCATATGGATGATGATAAAATTGGCAGGAGATTTTTATAATAAACTTTAATGTAACGCAAAGTTAGAATGATTTTTTTTACTTGTACTCGCTACACGCTCTTGGCACCTCACTACTGAAATCCTTCCCCCTTACCCTTGGCGCTTTTTCGCGCATGATACGCCCATAAAGCTTACAGCATTTTTACAAAGGAGCGTATTATGCAGGATTTTTTTCTTTTATCGCACAGTTTCACTGAAACATGGGGTTTTGAAAGCTTACACCCCATGGACAATGACGCCTTACAAAAATATACCAAGCAAAGCGCAGAACAATTGCGCCACTCTGCCCTCACTGCTGATGGCTGTAATGCTTTAAACGCTTGGGACATTGGGCTTGGTTTTCTGCCGCCAAGCACCTTAGATGAATTTCAAGAACATGCCGAAGCCTTACAGCAATGCCTTAAAGAGCATGTAAAAAAAATATATTGGCAAGATCTTACCTGCGCAAAACTGCCCCCTGCTCTTGCCATAGTACTTTATGACAGCGCAGTGCATCTGGGAAGCGAGGCTGCTGTGCGCCTCTTACAGCAAAGCTGCAATGTTGTAGGCGATGCACATTTAGATATCTTTTCCCCCATTCAAGAAGATGGTCTTATGCGACCAAACCTCATGCGCCTAGCGGCAGATCTCAAAGAACATAACCTAGATTTTTACACAGCAAGGCTTTTTGTGCGTCAAAGGGTACGCTATTACGCCCAGTACATACAAAAGCGCGCCTTACAAGAAACAGGGCTTAGCATCTGGAAAGAGCGTTGTCAGGCTTTATTAGAGCAATTAGCCCTTATGGAAAGAGAAAGTTATTAAGGAGCCCGCATGCAAAAAAGAACACAAAGCAACAAGCGCGCTTTACAAAAAGCACTCAAAGAGCGTCTAGAACGCCTCACCCTAAGCCTTGGGCAGGCACAAGTGGGAGATAAAGGTATTGAGCTTATCAAAGAAATGAAAGAGCTGTGTGCCTTGCTAGAAAATGCCACTCCTGAAGTAAAGACAGAAAGAAATATTTCTGCGCAAAGTCATACCATGACCTTTACTTGGGCCACACCGCAAGAACCTAACAGTGCACCCGAATCACCTCAAAATCGCGAGGAAACAGCATGATAGCAAAGCCCATAGCACATGCTGTGCAGGTGCTTCCCTATGCGCCGCGCCCCTTGCAATGGCAATTTCACGAGCAACGCACCAGATTTTGCGTACTTCTCTGTCATAGACGTTTTGGCAAAACTGTAGCCGCCATCAATGACCTTATACGCGAAGCTTTGCGCGCCTCAGCTACGCCCAAGGGAGGAACATGGCGCGCGGCCTATATGGCGCCCTATGCAGGTCAAGCCAAAACCGTAGCGTGGGATTATCTTAAATACTTTACCGCCCCCATTGAGGGCACGCGCTATGTGGAATCAGAGCTTAAATGCATTTTGCCAACTGGCGCCAGTATTCGTCTTTTTGGCACAGACAATGCCAATGCCCTGCGCGGTATGTATTTAGACGATGTAGTACTAGATGAGCCAGCCGACATGCCCCGCGAAGTTTGGACGCGCATCATTCGCCCCATGCTGGCAGACAGAGCAGGACGTGCGCTCTTTTGCGGCACGCCTCAAGGAGTTGATAATCTTTTATACGATGTCTGGGAAGAGGCCGGCAAAGAGGTAAATACAGCCCATGAACGCGCTCTTTGGTCGCGCTTTAGTTTTAAAGCTTCTGAAACAGGCTACATAGCGCCAGAAGAATTACAAGCAGCGCGCCTCTCCATGCACAAAGAAGATTATTTGCAAGAGTTTGAATGCTCTTTTGCCGCCGCCGTGCGCGGAGCCTATTTTGCCGACAGCCTAGAAAAATTAGAAGCGCAAGGCCGAATAGGTTCGGTGCCCCACGCGCCAGAACTTCCCGTACATACAGCATGGGACTTAGGTATAGACGATGCCACCGGCATTTGGTTTTTTCAGGTGCAACGCAGCGGTCAATGGCGCATTTTAGAATATCTTGAAGATAGCGGCCAAGGCTTACAGCATTATATTCAACAATTGCAAGCAAAACCCTATACCTATGGCAAACATATTGCCCCCCATGATATACGCGTGCGCGAGCTGGGTACAGGTTTAAGCCGCCTTGAAATGGCGCAGCAACTGGGCATAAACTTTACCATTTGCCCCTCACTGCCCTTGGCAGATGGCATCAATGCCTTGCGCGTAAGCCTTGCACGTATGTGGTTTGACCAACAAGGCTGTGCTATTGGACTACGCGCCTTACGCCAATACCGCCGCCAGTGGCGACCACGGCAAGAAATCTATTCCTCTGCCCCTTTGCATAATTGGACAAGCCATGCAGCCGATGCCCTGCGCTATGCCGTGCTGGGTTTTCGGGAAGAAAGCGAAATGCTGGGTAAAAAAGCCCTTTTAAACTATGATATATGGAGAAAATAATGAACTTCGATTATTTCATCGCCCCCATTCATGAGCCTTTATCAAGCGCTTTACGTAGCAAGCTTTTCATTCGCATGCAAAAAGAAGGGCTTCTTCCTTTTGCCATGCATGCCTATGCCTGCCCCACTGTGCAAGATTGGCTTACCTTAACCAATCCCCATGAGGGCAGTCTTGTTTGCGCTGTGCCCACAGGCTTAGAGCGCCTTAGTGAAAATATTTGCGGCATGGCCTTGCTAAAACCCATACAGGGGCGGGTATGGTCTTTTGATTTCACGGTATTTCGCGAACATTTTCAAAATGCCATACCCTTAAGCCGTGGCGTATTGCCTTGGATTTTTACCCATATGCCTTGCGATGCCATCATGGGGTTCAGTGCCAAAAGCAATGCCCATGCTTGGCGCTTGGCACAAAAGGCTGGTTTTAAAGTGCTTGGCAGCGTGCCTGGTGCCTGCTATATGGCACACAAGCTTCGCTACGAAGAAGGTGTTCTAGTGCTCGCAGAGCGTCCTAAACAGTCAGCTTATGCGCATAAAATACCTAAAATTCGCAGAGCCTATACAAGTTCTCGTCCAAGCCAAATGGCTCGCCCAATGATGCGCACCAAATCTTGCGTATGTTCACAGCTTTCTACCTCTATGGGGCTATAAAGCGGGTTAATGCTGGTAAGAATAATCTTGCCAGGCACGGCATTAACGGTTTTTAAATAAACCATATCTTCGACGCTTACGGCATACATAGAGCCGGGCTTTGGTGTGGTTTGGCTTTGGTCAATAAGCACCACATCATTATGCATAATATGTGGCTGCATGCTATCGCCAGCCACACGCAAAAGCACCATACTAGAAGGGGTTCCCTTACGGCGTAAAAAATCAAAACGAAAAGCGTAATGACGCACGTGCTCCATGCCCGTTTCAAAGCTTCCACCGCCGGCAGAAAGCCGCGCTTCCACCATGGGCACCAACACAAGATTATTGGCAGCGCCTTCCTCTACGCCATGGCTCATGCTACGCCCTGCCAAGAGCCAGTCCAATGAACAATTAAGCACTTGCCCAAGGCGCACGGCAAACTCCCCTTTGGGCATTTGCCCATTTTCATATTGTTGAATGGTGGTTAGACTCACCCCAATATGAGTAGCAAGTTCTTGTTTGCGCATACCTAAACTTTCGCGTCGTTGACGCAGGCGTTGCCCAAAGTGTGATTGGTGTTCTGCCATACAGACATCCTTGTAAAAGAGGAAGTAACATATCTTTTTCCCACAGCATCATGGCCTTTTTATAAGAAAAGTTTTGAAAATAAGCTAGGGGAAAAATTTTTCCTGCAACAAACTACCGTGAGAATTACAGCTTTTCTGCGCATTACACCTAAAGGCTATGATGTATTGTAAAAAGTTTTGCGTGATTTAAAGCAAGTTTTCTTTTATAATAAAAGATATCTTTTACCACGCAAAAAAGACTTGCACAAAAAAGGATATTTGCTTACACATATAATATAACAATTATTCGTACAAAGATAAGTTGCAAGGGGGAAATATGGTTTCTATATGTGATGACTTGCGGCGTTTGGATACAATTTTGCTACTCCTAGACCGTGAGTTTCAACAAGGCCTTGGAGTAGCCCACAACCAACAACCACAGGCTCTGCTCTCATCTGCGTGCAGACTTGTGCAGTCTCTAGAAAAAAAAGCTCGAGCCCTTCACCTTTTAGAAGCGGCTTTCTGGAGCCCCGTAACACCGCCAAACTCTAGCGGCGGCGCGGCGCCTCTTGCTTTGCACGCCCCCATAGCGCCAAAGCCGTGTGAACAAGCCATACCATGGCAGCACACATGGTCAGAGACAGTGTGCGTTTTTTCTGAACTTGAGCATTGCGCAGGGCATAGCGTCTTACACACAGAGCCTTGGCATAACGATAGCCACTACTTGCAAGAGGTTACACTATATGCACAGTAACTCAAGCTCTATGCAACAACTGCGCGTTACTAAGGCCTATTCTAGCAGTGATGCTCTTTTCCTGCACAGCGAGCTACCAGAAAGCACAGAGCTTTATACGCATGTACTCAAAAATCAAAACCTTGTCATGGCACTTATGGCACATTTTGGAGGCTGCTCATTTCATATCCCTAGGCGCTGGCCGCCTCATGGACAAAGGGGTGATGAAGCCAAACACCCTTTACAAAAAGTGCTCAACCATGAACAGTTTTTACGTCTAGTAGAGCATTTTGGCGGTACGGAAATTTACATCCCCAAAGGCACGCGTTCTAAAGCTATCCTGCGTAATAATCGCATTATACAAAGCTACTCTAAGGCCACAAGTCAAGGGGTCAGCTCAAACCTTATTGTACGCCAATTGGCACAAGAATATAACTTGTCAGACAGGCGCATCTGGGGCATTTTAAAAACCTGCCCCGCAGGGCAACATGCACAGGCTTCTATAGGCATTGCAGACAGCCCTTGACAAAATTAAAAATGACAGGCATGTTCATTTTCAACAGTTAAAAAACTTTAATACAAGGCGATTTAGCCCTGTCTATTCACTTTTTAGGAGTAAATATGTACGATGCCATAGCTATTGCTCTTATTATTGCAGCGTCGCTCTATATAGCAAGACATATATATAACAAGAGAAAAGGCGGCTGCGGCTGTTCATCTGGTTCAGACGCATCTTGTTGCAACTCTGGCTCTAAAAGCGCATCCTGCGCATGCAACACAACATCAAAAAGCGATACCTGTTGTAGCAAGCAAGACTAGCTCTATTAACAAGTATAAAAAAAATCTCCAAGAGTATATTCGTAGAGTTCGTACGCATTACCCTTGGTGATTTTTTTATTCTTCATCTAAATTTCTTCGCATAAAATCCCCCAAAAGCCCCCTTTTGACGCTAGCTATCCGCTTTTATTTTTGCTAATGTCGCTTTTTTCACATACAGCAAGGATTTTACCCATGTTAGCAATACTTGATTATGAGGCAGGCAATCAAACCTCTGTCAAACGCGCCTTGGAACATCTTGGCATTGAAGCTATTATCACTGCCGATGAAAACCTATTGCAAAAGGCCAAAGGCATTATTTTTCCTGGTGTAGGTGCAGCTGGTCAAGCTACAGAATACTTACGCGCCCACGGCCTTGATAAGGTGCTCAAAAAATTTATCGAACAGCAAAAGCCCCTGCTTGGCATTTGCCTTGGCTGTCAAATATTGCTCGAGCATAGTGAAGAAAATGATAGCAAAACACTTGGCATAATACCCGGAAAAACCCTACGCTTTGCCCAAGGCTTACAAGAAGAAGACGGCACTCCTGTGCGCATTCCTCACATGGGGTGGAATGGCTTAAAGCGTCAGCAACAAAGCCTTTTGCTTCATAATGTACCAGAAGATGCCGAATTTTATTTTGTGCACAGTTATTATGTAGAGCCAAGCCCAGAATTAGTCATTGCCACCACCTATTATGGTATGGAATTTTGTAGTATATATGGGCGCGATGGCTTATGGGCCATACAATTTCATTTAGAAAAAAGCGGCGCACCGGGTCTGCAAATATTACAAAATTTTCATGACTACTGCGTGAAAAAAGGGGGCCAAGATGCTGAGTAAACGCGTGATACCCTGCCTTGATGTACGAGACGGAAAACTCACCAAGGGCGTAAAATTTGAAGGCAATGTAGATATTGGCGACCCTGTAGAAACGGCTAAGCGCTATTATGAAGAAGGGGCCGATGAAATTGTCTTTTACGACATCACCGCTTCGCACGAAAAACGCGGTATTTTTCTTGATGTGGTGACCCGAGTAGCCGAGCAAATTTTTATTCCATTTTGCGTGGGCGGCGGCATTTCCAGCGTTGAAGATATGCGCGCTGTACTGGTTGCCGGCGCTGAAAAAGTTTCTATCAATTCCGCCGCAGTCACCAACCCAAACCTTATTAGTCAGGGCGCTGAAGCCTTTGGCTCTCAAGCCATTGTGGTGGGCATGGATGTAAAACAAGTGGAAAAAAGCCAAGCTATTCCCTCAGGGTATGAAATTGTTATTCATGGCGGGCGCAAGCATATGGGGCTGGACGCTTTGGCCTGGGCCAAACGCTGTGAAGAGCTTGGCGCTGGTGAGCTGTGCATCAACTCCATTGATGCCGATGGCGTACGTCAAGGCTACGAACTAACTTTAACCCGCCTTATTTGCGAAAATGTAAGCATTCCTGTCATTGCATCAGGCGGTGCAGGTAGTCCTGAGCATATGTATGAAGCCGTCAGCGAGGGCAAGGCCTCGGCGGCGCTCATCGCTTCCATAGTGCATTATGGGCAATATAGCATTGCACAATGCAAAGAACATATGGCTGAGCGTGGCGCCAAAGTGCGTTTGCGCATTAAATAATGTCCCCAAGCAATTCTCCCCCTTTTTGGCAAGCCTTACTCTCTTTTTTACAAGAGCGTAAGGCGCCCTTTGCCTTAGCATTTTCTGGTGGTTTAGACAGCCGTTTCTTAGCCCATGCCCTGCAAAAAGCTTCCTGTGATGTGATTTTATATCACGCCACCGGTGCCCATATACCGCAAGAAGAAAGTCAATTTGCCCTCAACTGGGCGCAAGAACATGGTTTTACCGTGCGCACTTTTGCTGTAGATGTCAGCACTTTAGACCATGTTCAAAATAACGCGCCTTTGCGTTGTTATTATTGCAAAAAACACCTTATGGCGCTTTTTAGTGCAGAAGCTAAGCGTGATGGACGCCAGCTTTGCGATGGTACCAATGCTGACGATTTGCACGCGCACAGGCCAGGCCTACAAGCCTTGCAAGAGGCACAGGTACTCTCCCCTTTAGCTCTTTGTAACCTTAGTAAAAAAGAAATACGAGGCCTTGCCCATGCTACAGGTCTACAATGGCCTGAACAAAAAGCCAGCCCATGCTTACTGACACGCCTTACCTACGGCCTACATGTAGAGCCTGTTTTACTAAAACGAATTGATGAGGCTGAAGAGAAACTGCGGGCGGCAGGGGTGCAAGAGTGTCGGGTGCGTATACGTCATACGCCCTTACTTCCTTTGATACAAATGACGCCTTGCGCTGTGCAAGAAGCTGACATAAAAAGCATCATGGCAGAGCAAGGCTTTGAGCGTATTGAGATTTTATTGGAAGAGAATTTAAGCGGCTATTTTGATAGAGCTTAGTGATAAGGAATGCGGGGAATGAAAGAGCTTTTGCACATGCCAAAAAGCTCCCACCCCCCGCGTAAGTATTAATCTTTAGGTCTAGTATCTACAATGCGCTGTGCCTTACCTTCGCTACGAGCGATGGAATGCGGCTCTACCAAGCGCACTTTTACTGAAACGCCCAAATATTCTTTAATGGCTTTTTGAATTTTGCTTTCTGTTTGTTGCAAACGGCGAATTTCGTCGCCAAAATTCATATTGCCAATTTCTACGCGCAGTTCAACAATATCCAAATTGTTTTCGCGACTTACATGAATTTGATAATGCGGCGTGATGCCTTCGCTTTCTAGCAAGAGAGCTTCAATTTGCTGTGGATACACATTCACACCGCGAATAATAAGCATATCATCGCTACGTCCCATAATACGACCAATACGAGCATGAGTACGACCGCAACGGCACGGGGTGTAATTTATCGAAGTTAAGTCACGGGTACGATAACGTAAAAGAGGTATGCCCTCTTTGGTTAACGTAGTGATAACCAGCTCGCCCACTTCGCCTTCGGGTAAATTTTTTCCAGTAACAGGGTCAATAATTTCAGGCAAGAAATGGTCTTCAAAAATATGCATACCGTTTTTGGCTTCTACGCATTCCATGGCAACACCAGGGCCCATAATCTCAGAAAGACCATAAATATTCATGGCATGAATACCCATTTTTCTTTCAATATCAGCACGCATGGGCTCACTCCAAGGCTCAGCCCCAAACACACCTATACGCAGAGGCATTTTGCGAAAATCAATGCCCAGCTCTTCGGCGGTGTCGCATAAAAAGAGCGCGTACGAGGGGGTAGAACAAAGCACCGTAGCTTCAAAGTCGCGCATAAGCTGCACCTGACGCTTAGTAGCGCCGCCGGAAGCAGGAATAACCGTAGCGCCAAGGCGCTCTACCCCATAGTGCAGGCCAAGGCCGCCAGTGAAAAGACCATAGCCATACGCCACATGCACAAAGTCGCGTGCATCAGCGCCGGTACAGCCAAGACTGCGTGCCACCATTTCTGCCCAATTACTTACATCGCGCTGAGTATAGCCCACCACGGTAGCTCGGCCCGTGGTGCCGCTAGAAGCGTGCACGCGCACAATATTTTCACGAGGAACAGCAAATAGGCCATAAGGATAATGATTGCGCATATCTTGCTTTTCTGTAAAGGGCAGACTTGCCAGCGTGCTTAAAGAGGTTACATCGGCAGGGGTAATGCCTATTTCATCAAAGCGTTTACGATAAAAAGGCACATTGGCATAAAGACGACGACACAAATCTTGTAGGCGACGCAATTGTAAGGTTTCAATTTCCTCACGGGGCATGGTTTCTTTTTCGATGTTAAATATCACGGCTGGCTCCTTATGGCGCAAAAAATGGGGTCAAAAACCCACAGAAAAATTGCCGTATTTTGAAGAAAAGGTCAAGCGCAAGAGCCAGAAAGAGTGAGCCAAAGTGCTTTGTTTACATTTTGTCACGCATGCATTTCGAAAAACTTTACATGCTGTTTTAAAAGGTGATGGCATTATCAGCGATAAAGTACACAGCTGGTAAGATAGAAGAAATTATTGCCATCGTTGCAAGCAGCATAAAAAAAGAACAGGGCAAGTAACACTCACCCTGTGTTTTAAATACTGACTATGACTGCAGTATGTTTTTTTCACAAAATTATTTATACACTGCGCCAGTAGCCGCTGAGCTTACAAGTCTTGCGTAGCGCTTTAAAAAGGGCGAAGTAATTTCTTTTACCACAGGCACATGGCTTTTGCGGCGTTCTTCTAATTCTTCTTTGCTCACGAGTAAATCTAATACACGATTGGGAATATCAATACGAATAATATCGCCCTCACGCACAAGACCAATGGTGCCACCATCAGCAGCTTCTGGCGAAATATGCCCTATGGCAGCGCCATTGGTACCACCAGAGAAGCGTCCATCGGTAAGCAAGGCTACATCTTTACCTAGTCCCATACCGGTGATTGCTGCCGTGGGGGAAAGCATTTCGCGCATGCCTGGGCCACCGCGTGGACCTTCATAGGCAATAACCACGCCATCACCTTTTTGAATTTTTCCATCTAAGATGGCCTGCATGGCATCTTCTTCAGAGGTGAATACGCGGGCGCGCACATCACGGCACAGCATCTCTTCTGCCACAGCAGATTGTTTAACCACGGCGCCTTGCGGGGCTAAAGAACCCTTTAAAATGGCAATGCCGCCTTGTTTGGAATAGGCATTGTCTATGGTGCGTATGACGTCATCATTTTTGATGCCAGCTTTAAGCTCTGCCAAGTTTTCACCCACGGTTTTACCGGTAACGGTGAGGGCCTTGTCACTGATAAGACCTGCTTTGCGCAGCTCTGCCATAACAGCAGGAATGCCGCCGGCAAGGTGTAACTCTTCAATATGATGGCTGCCAGCAGGGGAAAGCTTACACAAGTTTGGTGTTTTGCGGCTTACTTCATTAAAAATATCTAGGGAAAGATTAAGGCCAGCTTCTCGGAAAATAGCAGGTAAGTGCAGCACTGTATTGGTAGAACAGCCCAGCGCCATATCCACAGCCACGGCATTGGACACGGCTTCTTGGGTAACGATATCTGAAGGACGGATGTTCTTTTCAAGTAATTCCATTACCTTCATGCCGGACTTTTTAGCTAGGCGAATGCGCGAAGCCATAACAGCAGGGGTAGTGCCATTGCCGGGCAAAGCCAAGCCAATGGTTTCTGATAAGCAGTTCATAGAGTTCGCTGTAAACATACCTGCGCAAGAACCGCAACCGGGGCAAGCGCCTTCTGCCAATTCTTCCAATTGCTCTTCGGTCATTTGACCGCTTTTTACACGTCCAACGCCTTCAAAAACTGTAATAAGGTCGGTTTTAGCATTCTTACCCATATGTTCAGATTTAAGCCCTGCCAACATGGGGCCGCCGCTTATAAGAATGGAAGGAATATTCAAACGCAGCATAGCCATGAGCATGCCGGGTACGCTTTTGTCACAATTGGGAATAAAGACCAGCGCGTCAAAAGGATGCGCACAGGCCATAATTTCAATGGAGTCAGCTATAATTTCGCGCGAAGGTAAAGAAAAATGCATACCTTGGTGATTCATGGCTAAACCATCACATACCGCAATGGCAGGAAATTCCATGGGCGTTCCCCCGGCTAAACGTACGCCAGACTTTACCGCCTCAGAAATGCGATGCAAATGAATGTGTCCAGGCACAATTTCATTGGCGCCGTTCACAATACCTATCAAGGGACGATCCATTTCTTCGCGAGTTAAGCCAAGAGCATACAATAAAGAGCGATGCGGGGCTTTTTCAAGGCCGCCTGTCATTTTTTTACTACGC
>CAYJND010000050.1:0-12918 GCA_964371565.1 uncultured Desulfovibrionaceae bacterium | reverse complement strand
CCGGCCAAAATGCCTTTGGTGGCCAATTGGAATTGGAAGGCGTACAACTTGCTCAAAAGCAAATGCCCACTGTTTTGGGTCGCCCTGTAGAATTGGTAGTTGTGGACAATAAGTCTGACAAAGTAGAAGCTGCCAACGCTGTAAAGCGCTTAACCGAACGCGATAAAGTAAATGCCATCATCGGTACCTATGGTTCTTCTTTAGCCATGGCCGGTGGTGAAGTGGCTGAAAAGGCAAAAACTCCCGTAGTTGGCACCTCTTGCACCAGCCCCTTAGTAACTCAAGGTAAAAAATATTATTTCCGCGCTTGCTTTATTGACCCTTACCAAGGTCTTGGCGCTGCTCAATACGCCATTGAAAGCCTTGGCGCTAAAAAAGCCGGTATCCTTATGGACGTTTCCAACGACTATGCTGTGGGTCTTTCCGCTTTCTTTAAGCGTGCTTTCAACAAGCTTGGCGGTGAAGTTGTAAGCGAAATGAAGTACAACTCCGGTGATCAAGACTTCACTGCTCAGCTTACAGAACTTATTGCTCAAAAGCCTGACATTGTTTTCATGCCTGCATACTTTGCTGAAGGTGCTATCATCATGAAGCAAGCTCGCGAACTTGGCGCTACCTTCCGTCTTATGGGCGCTGATGCCATGGACAACCCTGACACCGTAAAAATCGCCGGTAAAGCCGCTGAAGGTTTCATCAACACTGGTTTCCCTTATGCTGCTTCCATGCCTAACATGAGCGAAGAAGCTAAAAAGTTCACCGCTGCTTGGAATGCTGCACATCCTGACAAAGAGCCCAATGTTAACGCAACCCTTGGCTACACCACCTATATGATGATTATGGATGCCATCAAGCGTTCTGGTAAGGCTGACCAAGAGTCTATTACTGCTGCTTTAGCTACCATTAAAGACTTACCTACACCTTTAGGTGTGCTTACCATTAACGCTACCCATGATGCAGAAATGCCCATTGGTATCGTAGAAATTAAAGACGGTAAGCGTGTTTACGTGGGTGAAGTTCAACCTAAGTAAGCAAAACGTTTTTGTTTCATTACAAGGCATGGGGGCTAACCTCCATGCCTTTTTTTGTGCCACAAAAGTAAGGGCGACAAGGGCTATGGTGAAAACTGGATTTAAAAAATGGCTAAAGTAGAGAACTTGTCAATCAAATATAAATACCCCTGCTGCTTACTCTATACTTTTGGCGCAATTTGAAGTATAGAAACTGCCACATATAAGGCATTTTGCGTCAAAAAAATGCCTTAACAGAGAAATACTAAAACAAATCAGGTATTTTTCAATACTACTAACATTTTATTCTTTAGGTGGCCGCATGAGCTTTGAAATGTTCCTGCAACATTTTTTTAATGCCCTCACTCTCGGTTCGCTCTATGCCCTTATAGCCATTGGTTATACCATGGTATACGGCATATTGCGCCTTATTAACTTCGCCCATGGTGATGTGCTAATGCTGGGAGCGTATTTTGTTTTCTTTGGCACTTTTGCCTTTGGCCTGCCTTGGGCCTTTGCCGCTGTGCTTGCCATAGCCCTAGCCAGTGCCTTTGGTATGCTGGTTGAGCGCGTAGCCTATCGCCCCTTGCGCGAAGCCCCGCGTATTTCAGCGCTTATCTCTGCCATTGCCGTATCTTTTCTCATAGAAAGCCTCGCTGTGGTTGTCTTTACGGGTCTGCCCCGCCCTGTGCTTCAACCTGAGTGGATGGTTACCAAATGGACTTTTGGCAATGTGCATATTTTACCGCTCACCGCCTTTGTGCCCGGTGTGACCATTATTCTTGTAAGTATTTTGCTGTGGATAGTATACCGCACAAAGCCCGGTCTTGCCATGCGCGCCATATCTAAAGATATTGAAACAACACGTCTTTTAGGTGTAAAAGTAAATACCATCATTGCCCTTACCTTTTGCATAGGTTCTGCGCTGGCGGCAGCCTCTGGTATTATGTGGGCTTTGCGTTATCCCAAAATTGACCCCTATATGGGTATCATCCCAGGCTTTAAAGCCTTCATTGCCGCGGTATTTGGCGGCATTGGCTCCATTCAAGGAGCTGTTATTGGGGGGCTTATCTTAGGCTTTATCGAAATTATGACCGTGGCCTTTTTGCCTCACCTCTCAGGCTATAGAGATGCCTTTGCCTTCATTCTCTTGGTGGCGGTACTGCTCTTTAAGCCTACGGGGCTCTTTGGCGAGCGCATGCAGGAGAAAATCTAATGCGCACAGAAAACAACAAAAAATACACTTTGCTCACCATAGCAGCCATGGCCTTGGGTGGACTTTTTGTGCATCAAGCCCCAGCATTTATGGGTAGCTATGAACTGTATATTTTAAAGCTCTTCTTTATTAACGCCATCTTAGCCCTATCTCTTAACCTTATTTACGGTTTTACAGGGCTTTTTTCGCTGGGGCACGCGGGCTTTATTGCCATTGGTGCCTATGTGTCTGCCATCTTTATCTTAAGCCCTGCACAAAAAGAAATGATGTGGCTTTTAGAGCCTATGATGTGGCCTTTTTCCGTAGTACAAACACCCTTCTGGGTATCTGCTTTGGCGGCAGGCCTTGTGGCGGCGCTTTTCGCCCTGCTTATCGGCATTCCAGTACTGCGTCTTGGCGATGACTATCTAGGCATTGCCACCATGGGTTTTGCAGAAATTATTCGCGTATTTATCGTAAACTTTACCAGCATCACCAATGGTTCGCTGGGCATTAAGGGTATCCCTGACCATGCCGATGCCTTTACCTGCTATGTATGGCTACTTATTACGCTTATATTCTTGGTGCGCCTGCTCAATAGTAATTATGGCAATGTATTTAAATGCATACGCGACAATGAAATTGCCGCCAAGGTTATGGGCATCAATGTTTTCCATTACAAAGTACTCTCCTTTTGCTTAGGCGCTTTCTTTGCCGGCATTGGCGGTGCGTTGCTTGGCAGTCACCTTTCTACCATTGACCCAAAAATGTTTAGCTTTTTGCTAACATTTAACGTGCTTATGTTTGTGGTAGCTGGCGGATTAGGCTCTTTAACTGGCTCCCTCTTGGGCGCGGCGGTTATTACTGTTTCTTTAGAATGGATGCGTATACTTGAAGAGCCCATGGACTTTGGTTTTATAGAAATCCCCGGCATCCCCGGCATGCGCATGGTCATTTTCTCCCTGTTCTTGCTGGCAATTATTCTCTTTCGCCGCGAGGGCATCATGGGAATGCGCGAAATCACTTGGTCTAGCCTCTTTTCATTTTGGAGAAAAAAATGAGCACGCCCTTTGTAAAACCTAGCCCCCAAGAGGCTGTACTTTCTGTAGAAAGCATCGTTATGCGCTTTGGTGGTGTTATTGCTGTCAATGAGCTTTCCATGGCAATACCGCGCGGCAGTATTGTAGGTCTTATTGGCCCCAACGGCGCCGGTAAAACTACGGCTTTTAACGTTATCAGCGGTTTTTACACCCCGCAACAAGGGCGCGTACTCTTTGAAGGTAAAGAAATTACCGGTCATGCCCCGCATCTGGTGTGTAAGGCCGGCATGGCGCGAACCTTTCAAAACATTCGTCTCTCACAGCACTTAACGGCGCTGGAAAATGTTATGGTGGGCTGCCATGTACGCCGTAAAATGCCCTGGTGGATGGCGCCGCTGGCTTTGCCCATGTTTAAGAAAGAAGAAGAAGCCATGCGCAACAAGGCTGCCATGCTTATTGAAAAGCTAGACTTAACAGCCTATGCCCATGAAAAAGCTCACAGCTTGCCCTATGGCGCTCAGCGCAGACTAGAAATTGCCAGAGCCCTTGCCACAGAGCCAAGCTTTCTCTTGCTCGATGAGCCTGCCGCCGGTATGAACCCCCAAGAAAGCATTGAACTTATGCATTTTATTGGGCACATTCGCCAAGAGTTTGATCTGACCATCTTGCTTATTGAGCATGATATGAAGGTAGTTATGGGCGTGTGCCAATATATTTGGGTTATGGAATACGGCAGCCTTATTGCTGAGGGATTACCAGATGAAATTCGTAATAACCCTGATGTGATAAAAGCCTATCTTGGCGATGACATTATTAGCCTAAAATAAGAGTATTTATGCTACAGATACAAGATTTAAAAGTGCGCTATGGCGGCATTGAGGCTGTGCAAGGGGTAGATTTAGAAATTCCGCGCGGCAGTATTGTAACCCTTATCGGTGCCAACGGCGCTGGGAAAAGCAGTATTATTCGCTCCATTGCAGGACTTAATAAAAACATTAGCGGCAATATAGATTTTAAACGCCATGAAGATTCGCCGAGAACCTCTCTTGTGGGCTTACCCCCCGAAGATATGGTACGCCACGGTATTTCCCTCTCCCCCGAGGGGCGACGCATTTTGCCGCACCTAACCGTTGAGGAAAATCTGCAATTAGGCGCCTATAGCCGCTCAGATAAAGACGGTATTGCCGACGATATAGAATGGGTCTACAGCCTTTTTCCGCGCTTAAAAGAACGCTTGTGGCAAAAAGGCGGCACCCTATCCGGCGGTGAGCAACAAATGCTTGCTGTGGGGCGTGCCCTTATGAGTCGCCCAGATTTGCTCATGCTAGATGAACCCTCTTTGGGTTTGGCACCGCTACTAGTTAAAGAAATTTTTAATATTATTTTGCGCATTAATGCCGACGGTAAAACAGTACTTTTGGTAGAGCAAAATGCTTTTGCGGCGCTGTCCATTGCGCATCATGCCTATATCTTAGAGGTAGGGCGCATTGTGCTAAAAGGCACGGGGCAAGAGCTTCTTGCTAATCCCAAGGTTAAGGAAGCCTATCTCGGCGGCTAACTTTTCTGGGGTGAAAATGAGTAGCGGCGGCGGCAGGCTTGTTTTTTATTTCGGTCACGTAGTATTTCTACGCATCCCTACATAAAAAACGGCGCCTTTCTTGCCGCTTTCTCATTTTCACCCCAGAAAAGCAGCCCACGCTCATACTTACTGTGCCCTCCTCATCTTTGGCATCTTTGAGCACGAAATTCTTTTTCTTATCAGCACTACTTTTTTTATTTCGGTCACGTAGTATTTCTACGCATCCCTACATAAAAAACGGCGCCTTTCTTGCCGCTTTCTCATTTTCACGCCCTTAAAACCAACATTACCATCATAGTGACGAAATATCAGCGTTCTCCTAAACCAAAAGCAATGTCGTTTTTTCTTCACATTTTTTCCCGCTGAGTGCAGTTTTTTTTTTGCTTTTTCTCCATGAGGTATTATATATGCCCCATAACACAAAGGAGATATCATGAAAAAAGTCCTCGCTCTTTGTTTATTTGTGCTTTGCACGCTCATGCCTTTGCACTCTTTTGCTGAAAACACTCGCGCCACCAGCATAGAAGTAGCTAAAATATTAGAAAATCCCCCCGATGATCTTGCCATCATCGACATTCGCACCCCCAAAGAATATGCCGCGGGGCATATAGAAGGTGCCGTTTTGGTAGATTTCATCGCGCCGGATTTTGAAGAAAAACTTGCTAAATTTGATAAAGATGCCCCCTACATCATGCATTGCCGTAGCGGCGCACGTAGTAATAGAGCCATGGTGGTTATGGAAAATATGGGCTTTACCAATGTTATTCATATGTACGATGGCATGATTGGCTGGCAAGAAAATGGCTTGCCTGTAGAAAAATAAGTCACTTACCACACTACTTCAAAGCGCTGATTGAATAAGCCCAAAAGGCATTTAATCGGCGTTTTTTATTTCATGCGCGCATCAGATTGAGGAATAAGTACATCAAAATCCACATGAGGGTGCAACCAGCGAGCCAATTGTTCTGCCGCGTCGATGGAGCGTGGGCCTGGCCTTGAAAAATCTATATCGCGTACCGTAAGCACACGTTGCTGTTGCACGGCCTGAATTTGATCATACAGGGGGCGCTGGCTCAAGGGTTTGGGATCAGGATTAAGCGGCCCTGTTTGCACAATATAGACAGCAGGATTTTTGCGCACCAATTCTTCTACACTAAGACGCACCTCGGTATCGTTACTATTCAGCACATTACGCCCGCCCGCCACGGTGATGATTTCGCTAATAATAGATGTGCCCGCCGCGCCTAAAAGGCTGGGATAGCGCAATTCATAAAAAAGCGGCACGCGCACTTCATCCATAAGCAAAGTACGTAAAAAGCCAATGCGACTTATATACGACTGCACCAGCGCCTGCGCTTTGGCTTCTACGCCCCCAAGCTTTGCCAGACGCAAAAGCACAGAATTTATTTGTTCAAAGCTTTCTAAATGAAAAAGCAATACCGGCACGCCTAGCTTACGCATGCCAAGACCCAAGGCTGTGCTTTGGGTTGAGCCTAAAATCTGCAAGACCACTTGGGGCTTTAACCCCACAATCAGTTCAGGATTAGGGCGCATTTTCGTGCCCACCACCTGCAAATCTTGTAAACCGGCAATATCTGCATCGGCGGCGGTGCGCCCCACAAGAGTATGACCAAGCCCCAGCGCAAGCATAAGTTCACTCAAAGCGCCGTCTAAACCAATAACGCGCTGCGCTGGTTTAGAAAGCACCAATTCATAACCGGTATCATCCACCACACGAATTTCTTGCGCATGCACAGGCATGGCGCACATGGTAAGAGCCATACAAACAAATGCAAAAATAAAATTATGATAATTCGAAAGCTTATATTTCATTTTTTCTCACAATAGTAAAAGATATTTGGTATACTAAATAGTCTTGGGCACCCTGTCAAAGCAAAGCGCCCTAAAAAACATCTGCAAAAAACGCATGGAAAAGCATAAAGCCATTTACGCCTTGGCTCTTTTGTCGTATATTTATATCCATGCACGAAATGGCCATAGCAGAAAATATACTGCACATTATTGAAGACGAGCTTGCCAAAAACAATTGCACCAAATTAACCTTGGTGCGAGTACGTTATGGCGCGCTGTCACAGGTGGTGCCGGACTCTTTGCAATTTTGCTTTGAAGCTGTCACCAAGGATGGGCCACATCAAGGCGCCTGCCTCCAAATGGAGGAAGTAGCGCTTATATTACGCTGTGGTCAATGCCAACAAAGCTTTGAGCCTGAAGAAGGCAGCCCCTTTGCCCCCTGCCCCCATTGCCAAAACGCGCTGGGACATGAGGTAGAACAAGGGCGCGAGCTGTATGTTCAACATTTAGAAGCTGAATAAAGGATATATATGGAAATCCCTGTAGTACGCAATGTGCTGGAAGCTAATGACAAGATTGCCGGCGAATTGCGTGTGCTCTTTCAAGAAAAGAAAATTTTGGTTTTAAATCTTATCAGCTCTCCCGGAGCCGGTAAAACCTCTATTTTAGAGCGCACCTTAACAGATTTACGCGAAGAATTTCGCATGGCTGTCATTGAGGGCGATTTGCAAACCGACAATGACGCTCGCCGCGTGGCTGCCACCGGTGCTAAAGCTGTGCAAATCAATACCGACGGCGGTTGCCACCTCAACGGCAATATGATTTTAGAAGCTTTAAAATCTTTAGATATTGACGCCATAGATATTTTATTTATCGAAAATGTTGGCAATCTCGTTTGCCCTGTAGAGTTTGACTGCGGCGAAGATGCCAAGGTAGCTTTGCTCAGCGTCACCGAAGGCGACGACAAGCCCGAAAAATACCCCCTGCTCTTTAATTTAGCTCAGGCCATGGTGCTCAATAAAATTGACCTCTTGCCCTATGTGGATTTTGACGTGACAAGAGCCCGTGAATTTTCTACAAAGCTCAATAAAGACTTGCCCATTTTTGAAGTATCTTGCCGCACCCAAGAAGGCTTAAGCGGCTGGTATGACTGGCTGCGCGAGGCTCTTAAAGCCAAACGCGCTTAAAACTGCACCCCATATCTACTGGGGGAAAGCCACACCCTATAAAAAGGTTTTCCCCCAATTCTTATACGCCTGCGCGCCCCCACCCCCTCGTTAAAAAATATCAAAAAAACTTCTAGTTCTAAGCTCTAACCATTTATATTTGCAAACTCACAATAGCTCTGTCTTGCAAACTAAAACCGCCATAAGCCAAGGCGTTTTTTTGTGCGCCGTAAAAAGAAGGATAGCTAAAGCTCTTGTGCAAAAAATAACAAAACCTTCTTTTCTTTTTTCCTTAATAGGAAATAGTTCTACTTAGATAGAAAATACTTTTTTGTCCACACGCATAGTATCCTTTTTGAATTGTTAAGCTTAAGCGATTTAAAAATAGTTTTTTGATAAGTTTAATTTATAAGCTTAATAGATTTTCATTGTATACAAAACAAGCTTCGCCATGTGAAACAAAAAACAAACCATTGAAATAACAAGTAATTTTTATCATAATGACAAGTAATAACCATTTGTTATTTCCTCTGGCTCTACGTTACAAAAAAACCACAGAAGCGTGAAAACGCAATGAGTACCATTTCACCCATCATTAAGGAGCCACATATGGAAACTGTATTTATGAGCACAATCTGTCTTTTATCTGCACTTACTCTGAGTATTTTAGGTTTTTTATTCTTTGAAAAAAAGAAATAAAGTTCTTTGCACTGCGCTTAGTAAAACCAGAGCCTGCATGGAGCTTGCCCTTTTACTAAACCCTCTCATACATAAATTATGCTTTGGCATTTTTATTAAACTAACTAAAAAAACAGTGGAATCCAATGAAATTACGCTATGTAGAAGTTTTTTTAGCTTTAGCACAAACGCCCAATATGCGAGACGTAGCTCATGCGCTCTTTGTTTCGCAAGCCGCCATATCAAGCACCTTGCGTGACTTTGAAGAAGAAATTGGCGTGCATCTTTTTGACCGTGTAGGGCGCAGCATTCACCTAAACGAAAACGGTCGCATTCTTAGAAAAAGGCTGGAACCCATCTACCAGCAACTCACCAATGCTTTTTCTTCTCTATCTACCGAAGGGCTTATGGGAAAGCTTTCTTTTGGTTCTTCCTTTACTCTTTCGAATTGGGCAGTGCCGCAAGTTATTTATACTATGAAAAAGCACTTTCCCCATGTGGAGCTAGACTGCCATGCTCAAAGCACTGCAGAAATTTTACGTAAAGTAGAAAGCGGGCATTGGGATATGGGCTTTGTGGAAGGTGAAGTAAATACAGCAGATTTAAAAGTTTCTTATCTAGGAAGCGAAAATCTTGTTGTGGTAAGCGCCGATAAAAATTTAGCCGGAAAAGCGCAGCACATTGAAAACCTTATGCAAAGGCTTTGGATATTGCACGAGCGCGGCACGAGCACCAGCACCAGAGAAATTTTATTGCGCAACCTTGCCCCTTTAGGTCTGCATCCCGAACAATATTTAGAAATGCCCCATACCAACGCCATCAAGCGCGTTTTACAAAATCCCGATACCTTGGCCTGCTTATCATCGCACACAGTAGAGCTAGAGCTGCGTCACAATGCTCTGTATGTGGTGCCCATTATTGGTATGAAATTTATTCAACATTTTTATTGCGTTGAACGTATAAACAGCACTCTTACCCCTTTAAGAAAAATGCTTATGGAAGAGATAAAAAGCATTATTCAACAATAGTAATCACAGTGTATTTTTGCACATAACCCTAAAAATTATAGGAGAGTTTATGGAGAAAAACATGAAAAGAAACGGCTATGTTCGCAATTTTTTGGCTTGTACCAAAAAATTATTCCCTTGCCTTGTGCTTAGCCTTGCGTATTTAGCGCTTAGCCAAAGCAATGCCTTGGCACGTAGTCAAGAAGAAATGTGCCCCACAGAAAAATACGATGCCGTTACTGTGCAGGGTATTTTTTTGGGCTGGCAAACCCCCAACAGCCCCGACGGCACCATTACCGTTCGTCTGCGCGACAGTCACGCCCCCTTGCATATTTTGGTTTCTGAAACCAGAGCCCGCCAGCTTTTTAACCGTGAATACAATGCCATTGTAGAAGTAACCTATGATTTTATTCAGCATTATTCTAGAGCAGATAAAAAATGCCATCAATCTTATGTGCTTAAAACCGGCAAAATCATTGACGAACAAAAGAAAAGTAAATTCTACCACTAGGAAAGGAGCTCATTTTGGCAAAATTCACTTCAGAATATAAGGGAAATTTACAAATTTCCTCTATACATAGCGAAAATAATATTCAGCTTATCACCGACGCTCCCACCGATAATGGTGGCAAGGGCGAAAGCTTTTCCCCCACAGATTTATGCGCCCTTTCCCTTGGAACCTGCGCCATGACCATGATGGGCTTATACGCGCAAAACCATGGTTTAGATTTAGTGGGCGCTCGCATGGAAACACAAAAAATTATGGCTGCTAATCCACGGCGCATAGCAGAAATTCACGTAACCATCACCATGCCTGCCAGAGATTTTTCTGAAAAAGATAAAAAATCTTTGGAAAATGTCATCAAAACATGCCCCGTGCATCACAGTTTGCATCCGGACATTGTGCAAAATATTAGCCTTGTTTGGTCATAAAGCAATTACCGTCAGCATAACCTCATAATTTTCAGACATTGGAGCTAAAAATGTCCTTTAGCATTACAAAGGCGTCCTTTATGCGTGTGGGCTTGGCATTGGCCTTACCCCTTTCTTTTTTCCTTATTCCCATCACCGATGCGTATACCTATGAGTTACGCATCTTTTTTGCCATTACGCTTTTTTGTATGCTGTGTGTGGCTTTTGAATTTTTCGATACTATTATTCCGGCAATTTTATTGCCCACCATGTATTTGCTTAGCGGCATTGCCCCCTCAGAGGTGGCCTTTGGCGCCTGGACCAGTAATACCATTTGGATGATGCTTGGCGCCATGATTTTAGCCAATGCGCTAGAAGAATGCGGCTTGTTATCGCGTATTGCCTATTGGTGCGTACTTAGATGCGGTGCTAGCTATACGGGCGTTGTGTATGGCGTTTTCATTGCCGGTACCATTATTAACTTCATTACCTTTTGCCAAGCCTTCATTGTTATGATGGTGTTAGGTTATGGCATCATTGTGGCGCTTAAACTTAAAGCCTCTAAAGAAAGCGCCTTATTATGTTTTGCCATTATGCTTGGCGGGCAAGGGGCACCTAGCAGCTTTTTATATAACCCTGGTTTTTTAGCCTTGGCAGAAGAAGGTGTGCGTCAGGTTATCCCCGGCTTTACGGCTGTTTGGTATGAAATGCTTTTTTATAATGGTATTATTTTCTTTTTCTTCCTTTTTCTTTTGTGGATGTTTACCCGCGTATTTAAAGCTAAAGAAGTTGTATTAGAAGGCGGTAAAGAATATTTTGAAAAAGCCTATGCCGACCTTGGACCTTTATCTTCTAAAGAAAAAATCTCCATTGCTGTGGTCTTTATTTTAATGTCTTACCTGTTCACCGTACCATGGCATGGCATGCCTGCTGCCTATGGATTTATGACCTTACCTTATATTCTTTTTTTGCCGGCCTTAAAAGTGGGTACCACCAAGGCGCTGAACAAAACTAATTTTGGCATCTTCTTCTTTATGGTAAGCTGCCTTGGCATTGGTACTGTGGGCGGCGAGCTTGGTTTTGGCAATATTATATCTAGCTCCATCACCCCCTTGCTAGAAGGCGCTCCGGTACTCGTTTCGCTGCTCATTATGATGACGTGCGGCGCTGCGGCTAACTTCTTTATGACGCCTTATGCCATGATGGCTGGTCTTTCCTATCCTTTTGCTCAGGTAGGTGTTGACCTTGGCCTTAATCCCATGGCAGCCATTATGACCTTGGTGGCTTCTTGTGACCTTATTCTCTTCCCCTTTCAAGTGGCGCCCTACTTACTTTTGTACGGCTATGGTATGATCACTATGAAAGAGTTCTTAACTTTTAATATTGTAAAAATACTCTTAACGGTTGCTTTTTTCTCTTGTGTTATGTTTCCTGTTTGGAATTTCTTTGGTTTGCTTTACGCAAGTTAAGAAACCATTAAAACATAATTAAACATATTACCCCTATTACTTAAAAATATTTAAGTAATAGGGGTTTTGTTTTGATAATTATTCAAATGTCTAGATGTGCAAATAGAGTTTTGCTATTTAAGTTTCTTCTTTGTGCATTCAATATTATATGATTGTTGCAATCTTAAACGCATTTTTTCTGCTAAAACTTGGTCTTTTTCAATTTCATTTAATTTTTTCTCATCAGGCATGGTAGTTTCTCCTATAAATAATTTTACCTCGTGAAGGAAATTAAATCTACCACGAAAAGACTTTATGTCAATTCTATGCCTTGCAATAAAATTTAATCATCTTAATAAAATTTTACTATTATTTACCCTGACATACCCATGATATACCTATGGCAATGTGAAATTACTACATTGTATCAAGCACTTGGAAAGTCTTACACTCCGCCCCTTTACCCAAAAAAAGGCGCCTCTTGTACCAAGAGACGCCCTTAATAATAAAAAAATCTAGCTTACAAAGGTAAAACCATTTTACCGTGCTTATCGTTAATAACCAAAGCGGCGGCTTCATATAAAGCAAAAGAACCACACACAATGCCCACATAGCCGGCAAAAGTATGAATGCTATGGCTTAACGCAGCATCAGCGGCGGTGAAATTAGCCGCAGCAAGCAAGGCAAAAAGCACAGTCAAGGAAGAGAAAATCAATTTACCAATAAGGGCACCTTTAAGCGTGCCTATGGTAAGCAGCGCGGTAAACAGACCCCACATGCCAAGGTAACAGCCCATGGCAAAAGGTGTAGCGGCGGGCAGGCCTGCTTCTTTGGCTGTCCACAAAAAGACTAAGGTAAGCCAAAAAGAACCATAAGATACAAAGGCGGTACTGCCAAAGGTATTGCCACGGCGAAATTCCATACAGCCGGCGATAATTTGCGCAATACCACCATAAAAAATACCCATACCCATAATCATAACATCCAGCGGAAAAAAGCCTGCATTGTGGATATTAAGTAAAATGGTGGTCATGCCAAAGGCTGCAAGGCCAATGGGCGCCGGATTAGAAAGTG
>CAYJND010000049.1:0-13105 GCA_964371565.1 uncultured Desulfovibrionaceae bacterium | reverse complement strand
CAAGGCTTTGCATATCTTCCATAAGTCTTGTGGTAAGCTTTTGCACATCTTGCATGCTGCCAATGGCTTCAGAGGCGATGCGTCCGCAATCATTGGCTTTTACGCCTGTATCTGAGGTGACATTAGAGGCTAAGCTTGCGCTTTGTGCCACGTCATTAACCGTCATGCTCATTTCTTCCATGGCGTCAGAAGTATTGGTAATTTGTTTGGCTTGCTCATCTGCGCCTTGTTCGCACTCTTGAATGGTCAATGCCAATTGCTCTGAGGCATACGATAATCTATTCACAACTTCTTCTAAGTTATCTGCAACTTGTAGCATATGCTCTGTTTTGGTGTTGGCACTTTGCTCAGCCACAGCCGCAGCATCCAAGGCTTTTTGGATTTGGGCGGCATTTTTCTTGCTTTCTTCAATGGCATTTTCTGCATCTTGAATTTTTTCGCGCAAAGAAGAGACCATAAGGTTAATGGCATTGGACATAATAACGATTTCATTTTTTGTATGTTCAGAATCGCTTTCTTGTGAGCTTTTTTCCACTTGACTGCCAGCGCTTAAATCACCTTCTGCCACCTTGGTTGAGATGGTTGTTAACAAGGAGATGGGGCCGGTGATGGACTTAATAATTTGCACAGAAGCTATAAACATGATGATAATTAAGGCCAGTACCGTTAAAATAAGGTACAGTTCAAGCTCATTGGCTTGTTTAATCATGCTTTCGTGCAATTGCTTTTCTAAAAGGGCAACATTTTCTGTATAAACACCGGTACCAAACCAGTAATTTGTCCCGCCAATCATCACCGTGTAGGCGGTTTTTTGGTCAACTTTACCTTGGGGGTTTGGGTACATATAGGTTACAAAGCCACCGCCAGACTTAGCAGCGTCGCGTAATTCTTTAATAAAGTATACCCCTACAGAGTCTTTGCTATCTCCAATATCTTTACCCTGAAGGCCTCTGTTGACTGGGTGCAAGAGCACGGTGGTTTCTTCGTAAACGAAAAAATAGCCCGAATCATTGGCATCAAAACGAGATTTTGTAACGAATTGATCAATGATTTTTAATTGTTCTTCTTTAGATTTACCACGAATTTGGTCTTCTAAGCCCTTGGCAGCAGATAGGGTAATGTCTTTAATTCTATCTTTTTGCAATTCATACATTTGCTTTCCGGCAAGAGCACTGCTTTCATTAGATATTTCGTTAATAGCTATATAAAAGGCAATGACGATGCCAAGCATAATGCCTATGGCAGACAGCAAAATAGTGTAAATCTTAAAACCAATGGATTTGTTCTTTAACATGGCGAGTCCTTGTGTTTAAGGTGGGATATTTTATATGAAATGTATGCGTGCTGTGAATATATTTCTTAAAAACTCGCAAGTCAACCTTAATGGCTATTATTTATTGATTTTAAACTTCTAGTTTTTCAGTATGTTTTGTAATTAATAATTTTTTTTGTTTAAATAAGAGCAGCTAAGCTGCAGATACGAAGAAAACATGGTCTGCATGGGCTTAGTATAAGTTTTATGTTCTGCGCTTTGCATACAAAAAATGGGTGATAAGCCTTAGCCTACCACCCACATAAGATTTTGTAATATTACGCTGTTAAGGAATCATAAGAGAGGTTTTCTTTTGATAGGGCAAAAGCAATTCGTTGGCTTCTTTTTGCGCTTCTGCAGCGCAGGTTTTAGCATCGTAGCCTTCTTCATTTACCATGCGCTGCACACGATTTTCTAAAGCGCGGCGCACAGGAATGGTATCATACATATTGAACCAACCACGGGCGTACTTTAATTGATCTACACCCACTTTGGCGGTGGGGTTTTGTTGTAAGAATTCTTTCATTTCAGGTAAGTCATAAGCTTTCATGCGTGGCGAAAAATAACCTGTAAAACGACTCCATGCGCCGCTCATTTCAGGTTGCATAAGATAAGTAATAAAGGTAGCGGCGGCTTTTTTTTGCTCTTCGCTAATGCCTCTGTAGACCACCAAGGAAGCGCCGCCAATGGGCACAGCGCGACGTACTTTCTTAGGTAAGAAAGCCACGCCAAGTTCAAAATCTTTAGAATTTTCACGCATAAAGGTTAAAGCGCCGGTGCTTAAAAAGGCCATGCCAAGTTTTTGCTCAAAAAAAGCACTAGAAATGCCATTGGCATCTAATACGCCCTTGGGCATAACTTTGTGCTTAAATACTAAGTTTTTCCAAAACTCTAAAGCGCCAATGGTGCTGGGAGCGTCATAATATACTTCGCCGGCATATTCAGCATTGTAAAAATTACCACCGTTGGCAAAGGTAAGGGCAGACAAAATCCAGCCGCAATAGTCATTGTTGGTGGTGGGCATCATAATACCCCACACATTTTCTTTGGCATTGGTGAGCTTTTGCGCAGCAGCTACCACTTCGTCCCATGTTTGCGGTGCTTTTAATCCGGCTTTTTCAAACATGGTTTTGTTATAATATAACACGGGGGTAGAATTTTGGTAAGGGATGGCATACACGGTGTCATCAATAACAGCGTTAATACGTAAAGCAGGCCAAAATTCTTCGTTTAAGTAGGTATCAGCGTCCACATTAACGGTGCTGAGCACTTCTTTCATGGGGATGATAGAATCGGTAATGACAAGATCGCTCACATTGTTGGCAGCGGTGATAACCACACTGGGGGCCTTACCGGCTTTTTGGGCGGCGGCGGCTTTCATGCGGGTGCTGTCATAGTCACCGGTGAAGATGGCGGTAACTTCAATGTCTTTTTGCGAAGCATTAAACTCTTTGGTAATGCGCATAACTTCTTGTGCCACCTTACCTTGAAGGTGCACGGGGAACATGAAGTCGATTTCAGTTTTAGCAAGGGCAGAAGTGCTGAGCATAAGCAAAGCGCACAGGGTACAGATGATAGATTTTAAACGCATAATATTCCTCTTTTTTGTATATCAAAAACGGACGAGCCGGATTTGTAAAATGTTACTTGTAAGTTATTGCTGACAAGGGTGAAACACCGCCGCGCCGTGATCATGGTGAAAACCGTGAATGGCAGCAGGGGAGATATATAAACTTACCTGCTCATGCAGGGCAGGCACGGCTGTGGCAGAGGGTACCGTAAAGGTAAGTACTTCGTCACTGGCAAGCTTTGCATGTAATTCATAACTGGCACCCAGCATTTCACGCCCGCAAATACTGGCTTGCAAGCGAATTTTGCTGTCAATTCCTGGGCTTAATTCAATGCTTTCGGGGCGCACGCCAAGGTTAAAGGTGCTACCTTCTTTTTGGGCGTGCTGTTGCATACCTTTATGAATGCTATGGCTCGTATCAAGAGCAAAGGCATCGCTGCGGGCGCAAGAAAGGCCGGTACCGGTATATACAGCGCTGAGCAAATTCATACCGGGGTTGCCAATAAAGTTTGCTACAAAGGCATTGGCTGGGGTGTGGTATAGCTCTTCAGGTGAGCCCACTTGCTGAATTTTTCCATCCAGTAAAACCACCACTCTGTGCGCCATGGTCATGGCTTCTACTTGGTCGTGGGTAACATATAAGGTGGTCACACCAAGCTTTCTTTGCTGCTCAATGATGGCGCTACGCACTTCATTGCGTAATTTGGCGTCTAGATTAGAAAGTGGTTCATCCATAAGAAACACTTTAGGATTACGCACAATGGCGCGCGCCATGGCTACGCGCTGACGCTGACCGCCAGAAAGTTCACGCGGCTTTCTTTGTAATAAACCCTCTAAGCGTAGCATTTTTGCCACAAAGGTGAGGGCCTCTTCTTGGGCTTTTTTGCTTTCTTTACGAATGGTCATGCCAAAGGTAATATTTTGCGCAATGGTCATATGAGGGTAGAGAGCATAGTTTTGAAAAACCATAGCCACGTCTCTATCTTTAGGGGCTAAGTGTGTTACATCTTTGTTGCCTATGGTAATGCGCCCTGTATCAATGCTTTCAAGGCCGGCAAGACTGCGTAATAAGGTGCTCTTACCACTACCAGAGGGACCTACCAAAACGGCAAATTCACCCTCTTTAACGCTAAGGTTAATATTGTTTAGCACCTTGGTGGCACCGTAAGACTTATTGATATCTGTAAATTGTACGCCAGATGTCTTTTGCATGATATATCCTAATGTTTTTGTTTGTTAATGTGAGCAAAGGAATAATACATACCCTCTAAGGCATCTTCTTCAAAAGAAATGAGCCCGCTTTGTGCGTCATAGGTATGCATAAGGTATTTGCTATTGTTGGGAGAGAAAAAGCCTCTATCGTCATGAATATTGGTTTCAATGGCGGCGGTGAGGCTTGGCGCCGTAAAAAAGGGAATGCCCTGTATATGAAAGAAAATACTTCTATGCGTATGCCCGCAGGCCACAGCGGTGATATGGCTGTGTTTTTGTATGCAGGTTATGAAATCTGCGCCGTTGAGCATGCGGATGGTATCCATATGGGCATTACCAAGTTTGCATGGGGGGTGATGAATGCAAATAAGCGTAGGCCTTGTATCGGCGGCAAGCTGTGCATCAAGCCATTGCAATTGATCTTGCTCAAGCCAGCCATACAGCTCACCCTTTTTGGTGGTGTCTAGCATGATAATACGCAAGGCATAGCTATCGATAACATAATCCATATGCATGCCTTGTGCTTGATGGTATTTGCCTTGTGCCACATGGCGTAAAAGGCTTGGATCATCATGATTGCCGGGGATAACATAAGCAGGCACATGCAAACCAGCCAGAACATTTTCTAGCATGGCATATTGTGCAGGGCCGCCATTATTCACCGTATCACCGGTAATAAGCACAAAATCTAGCTCTGGCACAGCGTTAATTTGGGCTATGGCTTTGGCGCAGGCGGCGTTGGAGTCCACAAAATTGTAGAGCTTTTCGCCGCTGGCTACCACGTGCAAATCTGAAATTTGAATAAAACGCATGTCAATGTCCTTATTTTAAGTCGCCAAAGCTAAAACTGTTGATAAAGGTTTTTTGGAAAACAAGGTATAAGGCCAAAATGGGGGCGCAAATGAGCAGAGCCCCAGCAGCCACAAGACCCCAATCGGCACCGGCCTCGGCGCCCTTGGCAAAGGAGGCAAAGCCCACGGTGAGTACTTGATTGTCTAGTGAATTTAATACCATGAGAGGCCAAAGGAATTCGTTCCAATGGGCGGTAATGCTTACAATGCTAAAGGCAATAAGCGAGGGGCGCACCATGGGTATAAGAATAAAGCGCAAGGTTTGAAACCACGTGGCGCCGTCCATGGTGGCTGCTTCCATATATTCTTTAGGAATGCTCTTAAAGGCTTGGCGCATGAGAAAAGTACCAAAAGCCGAAGCAAAATAGGGCATCATAAGTCCCACAAGGCTGTCGAGCAGGCCAAGGTGGCGCAAGGTAATCATATTAGGCACAATAAGCACCGTGGGCACAATGAGTAATTGCACCAAAAATAAGGTGAAAATCCATTTTTTACCGGGAAAATCAATATACGCAAAGGCATAACCGGCAAAGGTAATGGTCACCAATTGTACTGCCAAGGTGCCCATGGTAAAAGTAATGGTGTTGGCGTACAGGGTAGGCCAGTCGGCAAAAGCTAGAGCGTCTAAAAACTTGGTAAGCTCAGGCCAGCGATTGGGTATAAGCACTGCCAGTTGCGGTAGTGATGTTTGCAAGGCCGCGGTGAGCATCCATAAAATAGGTAAGAACCAAACAATGCCAAGGCAAAGCATAATGGTGGGCAAGGTGCGTACCTGCGCCGTGGACTTTACGATATTTTGCGGTAATAAAGCGCTCATATTTGTTTCCATGCTGGGGGTGGTATTGCCATAATTCATGGGCAGAGTTTCGCTGCTATTGCTCATAATGTGCTCCTTTTTCAAGAACATTCATGGTTAAACGGGTGGTTACAAGAAGTCCTAAAAGAGTCACAACGGTGGCAGCAGAGGCTTTGCCAAGGTCAAAACTGTCTTGCGCCGTGGTGAATATGTAATAGAGTAAAATATTGGTAGAATTGTCTGGGCCGCCCTTGGTCATCATCATAATATGATCCACTTGGGTCACGGCATAAATGGTGGCAATGGTAGCTACAAAGCTGATGGTGGGGCGCAAAAGGGGTAAAGTGACATAGTAAAAAGCTTGAAAAGCATTGGCACCTTCTAAGCGCGCTGCCTCAAGGGTGGATTCTGAAATGGCTTGCAAGCCGGCAATGAAAAATATCATATAATAGCCGGCAAATTTCCATATGGTAAGTATGGCTAAAGCCCCCAGAGCCGTTTGGCTATTACCAAGAAAGTTATGCGAGGCTGTGCCTACAAAACGCACTAAGTAATAATCAATAAGGCCAATACCGGGTAAGAAAATAAAAATCCATAAGGCCGCGGCAGCTACCAAGGGTACCGTGGTAGGCATAAAGAAGAGGGTGCGCAAAATACGATTGGTGCGAGAATTGGCACGTAAGCCAATGGCTAAAAGTAATGCCAAAGCAATGCTTGGGATTACTGTAAGTATAATGAGTAAAATATTATTCCATAAGGCGGTGAAAAAGGTGCTGTCTGCAAAAAGGCGTGCGTAATTATCTAAAAACACAAACTCTGCATTGCCCTGAGCCATGCGTGAATCGTATAAAGAATCTATAAAAGCTACACCAAAGGGCAAATAAGTAAAGGCAAAAAGAAATATCATACTGGGCAGTAAGAGCCATAAGGCAAAAGAGTTTTGTTTTAACTTTGCAAACATAGACCAACCTTCTTGAGTAAATTTGTTTAGGCAAAGTATAGGGGCTATGTGACAAAGACTGCGCTTTTTTGTGACAATGCAAAACTAACTTTGTGTCGAAAAGATGACATGAGATAAAAGTGCAAAAAAAAATATAAAGAAATAGAGGCTCGTGCGAAGAAAAGTCATTGCCTTGCCGTGGCAGGTATAATAGATATATACCATTATAGGTGCATAGTAGGCTGTTGCTGTTTTTTTCACCCTTTTGCAATGTTCTTGGAATATAAAATGGTAGTAGATTTTTCCGCGCTTCATATTTTGGTCATGGGCGATGTTATGCTTGATGAATATATTATGACGCGTGTGCAACGCATTTCGCCAGAGGCGCCCATTCCTATAGCTAAAGTGTATGACAAGGGCTATGCTGTGGGCGGCGCTGCCAATGTGGCGCGTAACCTTGCCCAGCTTGGGTGCAAGGTCAGCCTTATAGGGGTGAAAGGGCAAGATAGTGCCGGCGAAAAAATTTCGCATTTACTGCAAGATGAGGGCATTGAAGATGCTGTGCAGATTTTTCCCTCTTGCTCCAGCATACAAAAAACGCGCATTATGGCGCAAAAACAGCAGGTATTGCGCATAGATTACGAAGAGGCATGGTCTTTTTCTGCCAAAGAATATGAAAGCATGCTGGCTGAGGTGCAAAGGCTTGTTTCTTCGTGTCAGGCTGTAATTTTATCTGACTATGCTAAAGGGGTGCTCTCAAACACAGCAGAGGGCAATAACCTTGCCACCGCCATGATTAGCCTGTGTAATGCTTTGAATATACCTGTGTTTGTAGACCCCAAGGGCAAGGATTGGACTAAGTATCAAGGGGCTACCTGCATCACGCCCAATGCTAAAGAGTGCGGCGAGATGATTGGCTATGATTGTAGCGAAAATCAAGATCTTGAGCGCGCTGGCAAGGCCATTGTGCAACAGCTTAGCATAGAAAAGCTCTTGATAACCCGCAGTGAAAAGGGCATGGCGCTGTGCTCAGCTAAAGAAATGCCTTTTTATGTAAAGGCCAATGCCCGCGAAGTTATGGATGTTTCCGGAGCCGGCGATACCTCCATTGCCGTGCTCACAGCGTGTTATGCCTTGGGGCTTGGCTGGCAATCTTCGGTGGAGCTTGCCAATAAAGCCGCCGGTAAAGTGGTTATTAAATCTGGCACAGCGCCCATTACGCATGCAGAATTTCTTTCTCTACTCTCATCACGCCATATGCAAAGCCCTAAAATAGTAAAGCTTGCAGAGCTTTTGCCCAAGGTGAAACAGTGGCAAGACCAAGGCAAAACAGTGGTCTTTACCAATGGCTATTTTGATCTTTTACATAAGGGGCATTTACAATTGCTTTCTGAGGCGGCAAGCCTTGGCAGTAAACTGATTGTGGGTATTAATTCAGATGCCTCCATACAAAGAGCCAAGGGTGAGCTGCACCCTGTGCAAGATGAAGATAGCCGCGCTTTGCTCTTAGCAGCCATGCAGCATGTGGATAACGTAGTTATTTTTGATGAAGACACGCCCCATGAAGTGGTAGAAGCCTTGGTGCCTGATATTTTGGTTAAGGGCGGCAACCATGACCCCGAAAGTATTGTGGGGGCGCAAAAGGTGCTTGCCCATGGGGGCAAGGTGCATATTGTGGATTTAGTGCAGGGCTTTAGCGCGGCGCATCCTGCTTTGCGCCTTATGAAAAATCACGAGGAGGTGTAGCATGTATATTATCACCGGTGGAGCAGGTTTTTTAGGCAGTGCCATGGCATGGCGCCTCAATAAAGCGGGCTGTAGCGATATTATTATTGTGGATAATCTTGCCAGTACAGAAAAATGGAAAAATCTTGTGGGGCTAAAGTATACGCAATATGTGCATCGTGACGCTTTTATACAGATGGTGCGTCAAAAAAATCTGCCTTGGGAAAATATTACAGCCATCGTACATATGGGGGCTTGCTCTGATACCACCGAGCGCAATGCAGATTTTTTGATGGAAAATAATGTGCACTATACGCAAACTTTGTGCCTGTATGCCTTGGAGCGGGGCATTCGTTTTATCAATGCCAGCTCAGCGGCAACCTATGGTGATGGCAGTAAGGGCTTTGATGATGCCGTGCACAAAATATCCCAGTTAACGCCTTTGAATATGTATGGTTATTCGAAGCAATTGGTAGATTTATGGCTTTTACGCGAAAAATTAGAAAATACTGTGGTTAGCCTGAAGTTTTTTAATGTCTATGGGCCTAATGAATACCACAAAGATGCCATGCGCTCTGTGGTATGCAAGGCTTTTCAATCCATCAAAACGCAAGGCAAGGTGCAATTATTTCAATCCTACCGTGAAGGTATTAAACACGGCGGCCAACAAAGAGATTTTGTGTATGTGAAAGATTGTGTGGAGCTTATGTGGTGGCTTTTAGAAAATCCTGAGGTTAATGGCATTCATAATGTAGGCTTTGGTAAGGCGCGCTCGTGGAATGAACTTGCCAGAGCTGTCTTTACAGCCATGGGGCATGAAGAAAATATAGAATACATACCCATGCCCGATGAATTGCAAGGCAAATATCAATATTTTACAGAGGCAACCATGGACTGGCTTAAAGAAAAATCGTGCCCTGTAACTTTTGCTACTCTGGAACAAGGCGTAGCCGATTATGTGAATACGTATTTAGAGCAAAGCTATGCCTATTTACAGGCTTAGTTTTAGAGGTAAAGCGCGGCGAGAGCTGTAAAGAAAATGTAGCCTGCACAGATTATTATTCTGTTGTGTAAGCGTGTCTTGATAACAGGGCAAAGCTTAGGCTGTAGATGTTTCTTTGGCACTGCAAAAAAGCATGATCTTAACTGTATTGACATGCTTAAAGAATGTGTAATAATTTCACTATCCTTTTTTAACATTTTTTAAATTGTGCTTGGGTGTGTTATGTCAGATAAAAACAGTGTTTTACATGAAAATGCAATAATTGTTATAGCGTACTCCAGTACACCTTCTTCAGATGATATATCCTCTTTTGAGCAATGCTTAAAGGTTTTATTTCGCCACCCTATACATTTGGTTTATCCTTTAACATTAGATATTTCAAAGTATGAAGAATTAGCCCTTAAGCACAATATTTCTTTGCATCTTACGCCATTTCCTGATGCTCATTTTGAAAGTGTAAAAACCTATAGTCGTCTTTTGCTTACTGCAGGTTTTTACGAACGATTTTTACAATATAAATATATACTCATTTATCAATTGGATGCATGGGTCTTTAGTGACGAGTTAGAGTATTGGTCTGGGGCTGGATATGATTATATTGGCGCACCTTTTTTTGAAGGGCATGGCTTGTCTACAGCAAAATCACCATTTTTGCCTTATGCGGGAAATGGAGGATTTTCTTTACGCCGTGTAGCTGCATTTGTTGACTTGCTTCATAAAAAAGTACCGTATCAATATAATATTTCATCTACTAAAAACGATGATACACCTGCTCCTTCACCTGAAAATATTTTTATAAACGTCAGTGTGATGAGCATATTTATGGATTTGCCCATAAATGAAGATATTTTTTTTGCAGAGTACGGTCCTACTCTTGAGCCAAATTTTAAAGTAGCCCCGCCAGCAAAGTCTATAGCTTTTTCTTTTGAGATAAATCCTCGCGTTCTTTTTATTTTGAATAATCGTAAGCTGCCCTTTGGTTGCCATGCCTTTAAAAAATATGATTGGGATTTCTGGACTGATAAAATAGTGTTAGCTGAGTAAAGTCAGTACCATAGATGTTATTAAAAATGGCGCCTTGCATGTAGTTAGGGTTTTACTGCATGTAAGGCACCATGATGATTCTGTCTTGCCCAAAGGGATTGGCGTAAGGTTCTTTTACTTTTCCACCCAAATTATTGATTATATACTGCATAAGTATTTCATTGTCCTTGATGCCGGTATTTTTGAGCAGGCTAGCGCCGCGAAACATGGTCATGCCATCACCAAAATGTAGGGCTATATAGTTGTTAGATGCCATACTATATAAGGCCTGTGGGTCGAGGGGGGCGCCTTGTATGCGCACGTTTTTAACTCTGTACGCTCCTGTAACACCAAGAAAATTTCCTTTGTCATCAATTTTTACAGAAGAGGGTATGGTACTGTCTAGGGTGTAGCTTATGCCAGAGACTTGCATAAACCCGCCGCTGGTTTGAGGCACATGGCGGGCGCCCATTTCTAGTGCATCCCATAGGTTTTGCCCGCGTACTTGTAAAGAAACTGCGTCGTTATTATAGGGCAAAATCCGCAAAATATCTTCGTAGGTAATATGGCCTGGGTTAAGGGTCTGGGCAATGCTGCCGCTATTAATAAGGGCTACATCTGTATTTAAAATGGTGCGATGCGCATCAGCTACCAAATCGCCAAGGTTTGTCTCTTGCATGCGAATACGCTTTTGTCCTTTGGCATCGCTACTTATGAGAGACACTGCGGTGCTGCCTACAGGTTTTTTTAAGATAAGAGCCAATTCATTTTGCATGTGTTGCACATGTTGTGCTGTGACAGGGTCTTTTTGGGGTAAAGCGTGTAGCAATGTGTTTTGTATATTTTTTGTACTTATGTCGAGGGTGAGTTGCCCTAGATGTTGCAAATGTGAACCTGTTTGGGTAAGCAGCACTTCATGACCTAAAGCATTGTGCACTTTCATATTTGGTATTACAGAGTGTGAATGCCCATCAATAAGCACGTCAATGCCTGTGGTGTTTTGTATAAGTTCAAGGCTTGTCCAAGGCGATGCGTCCTTATCTATACCAAGGTGTGCTAAGGCTATAACTATTTCAGCCCCTTGATCGCGCGCTGCTTGAACATATTTTTGCACTGTGGCATACAGCTCTTGGCCTTGTTTTCCTTCGGCAAAGCTATAAAGATAGGTTCCCTGTGCATCTTGAAAATACGCTGGATTTGATGTGGTAATACTTTCCGGCGTGCTTATGCCCACAAAGGCTACTTTTAAACCGTGAAAGTGTTGAATGGCATAAGGGGTAAAAATGGGGCTTTGGTTTGCTGTTGAGGTTATATTACAAGTAATAACCCTAGCATTAAGCTTTTGTATAAGCTCAAAAAGACGAGGCATGCCATAATCAAATTCATGGTTTCCAAGGGTTATGTAATCATAGCCTATGGTATTAAGCAGCTGCACAATGGAGCCGCCCTTGGTTAATAATCCTAGTGGGCTGCCTTGTATGGCGTCGCCCGCATCTACCAAAATCACATTTTCCTGACCGTATTGTGCTTGAAGCATTTTTTTATGAGCAGCTACACCGGCATAGGTTACACCACTTGTAACATGCGTGTGTACGTCGTTGGTGTAAAGAATTATAAATTTAGAGTTTTGTGCTGCTAAGACTACATTAAAAGGGCCTGCATAAAGGCATAGGAGAGAAAAAAGAAGCGTGTATATGTAAAAATGAAGTTTTTTCATGCTTATTCCTTTATGTTATTTGTTTACACTATTTTTTCATGAAAGAAGCGACTTGTACAGTGTCTTAAGTGCAAAAAATATCTAGAATTTCATGTATTATATATTAATGTTAGGTGTAAAATGAAAATAAAAAAGACGCCTGTTTTGTACAAACAAGCGTCTTGTAAGGATTGTATAGTATAAATCTACTGAATATTACAGAAGATTTTTACGAAGCTCTTCGCCGCTGCAAGGGGAAAGATAGGCAGGGGGTACATCAAATACTGTGAAAGCGCCCTGAGCACCGTGTTTTTGGAATCTCATATTGGCACGGGCATAGGCTACCAGTACCGCAGCGGTGAATTCAGGGTTAGAATCTAACTTTAATGAATATTCAATCAAGTGCTGAGATTTACCGCTGGCATCGCTTTGACCGCTTCTTAAAACGAAACCGCCATGGGGAATGCCGCTGTGATCTTTATTAAGCTCTTCTTGAGAGATAAAGTGCACAATGGTATCGTAATCAGAGAAATAGTTAGGCATATTCACGATTTCACTTTCAATCTTTTTCAGATCTGCCCCTTCTTTTGCCACCACAAAGCACTCTCTTAAATGCTTTTCTCTGGTGCTTAATTCAGGGTTTTTGCCATCGCGTACAGCCTGCAAAGCTTCTTCTTTGGGAATGGTATATTGCTTGCCGTCTGCCACACCCTCTACGCGTCTGATGGCGTCAGAGTGCCCTTGACTTACGCCTTTACCCCAAAAGGTATAGTCTGTGCCGTTGGGAAGTATGGCGCCAGCATAAAGGCGATTGATAGAAAACATGCCAGGATCCCAGCCCACCGAAATAATAGCTGTTTTATTGCTTTTTTTGGCGGCTTCTTCTACTTTTGCAAAATAGCTAGGAATATCAGCATGAGTGTCAAAGCTGTCTACAATATTAAAATGAGCAGCTAGTTCTGGTCCTTGTACGGGAA
>CAYJND010000048.1:0-13869 GCA_964371565.1 uncultured Desulfovibrionaceae bacterium | reverse complement strand
TTCGCCCATGTCTTTAGCAGAAGCCGAAAATCATGTGCATGGCCTAAAAAGTGTGTTGGATCCGGACTTTTTTGTGCTTTTCTTTCACGGGGATAAGCCAGCTGGCGGTATGTTAGCTTTGCCTGATATGAATCCCTTGCTTAAACGCTTAAATGGGCGCTTGGGGCTTTTAACGCCATGGCACTGGTGGCAAAGTCGCAAAGAAATTAAAGGTACCTATCGCATGGTGCTTTTTGGTATTCGTGAAGAATATCGTATGCTTGGTCTTCCTCTATTGCTCTTTAACTATATGGTTGAGCAAGGGCGTAAATTACCGCATTTTACTTCGGTAGAGGGCTCGTGGACGCTGGAAGATAATGGTATGATTAATGATTTAATGGAAGACTTTGGCGGTGTGATGACAAAGCGTTATCGCTTATATCGCAGGGAGCTAGTATAATGCCTACAGAGCAAAGCAATGGCGTGTGGCAGCATTTAGAGGGTAAAAAAATACTACTTACCGGCGCTACGGGTTTTGTAGGTAGTCATGTGCTGCGTGCTTTGGCGCCCATGGCTGAGGCTGGTAAAGTTGAATTAAGCGCTGTAGTGCGTGCTTCTTCGCGCCGTGATAGCCTACCCCCCTATGTGAAAATTTTTCAGGCAGACCTTGCCAGTGGCATAGGTTTAGCAGAGGCTTTACGCGATCAGCATATGGTGGTGCATATGGCGGCCTTGCTTTTTGGGGCGCGTTGGCAAGATTATTTAGCCAATGTGCAGGCGGCGTCTTTGCTCGGGCAGGCCATTGCTAAAGAACAAGAACATGGGGCTTTAGAGCGCGTGGTTTTAGTCTCATCACTGGCCGCATCTGGCCCATCTGCCATGGCGCCGGGCGCGGGAGATGATGTTTTGCCGCGTCCTATATCTGCCTATGGCTGGTCAAAATATTTAAGCGAAGAAGCCTTGGGGCGCCACTGCGGGCAAAGCCTTGTGGTTTTGCGCCCACCCATAATTTATGGGCCTGAAGATAAAGGCTTTTTTCCGTATTTTCTCATGGCTAAAAAAGGCCTTGTGGTAAGCCCTGGCTTTGGGCGCGATTTTCCTGTGTCCATAGCGCATGTGCAAGATGTGGTGCAGGCCATTATGTGTACTTTAAAGCCTGAGGCTCATGGTGTGTATCATTGTGATGATGGGCAAGGGAGTACCATACAAGAGGTGGGCGAACTTATAGCAGAGCTTATGGACAAAAAAGCCTTTTGCTTGCAAATGCCCTTGGCAATTATGAGCGTGACCTCTTGGCTTAGTACTGCTTGGGGCATGATTGCACAGCGTTTTGGCATTCGTGCGCCCTCGTGGAATAGAGATAAGTATCGCGAGGCTCGGGTAGAGGGTTGGCTGTGTCATAGTGAGCGTTTGCAAACTGAGCTTGGCTTTAAGCCGCAATTTGCTTTACGTCAAGGCCTTGAGCAAACTATAGCTGCCTATAAACAGGCCGGCTGGTTATAATTTTATCATAGACCAATGCAATGAAGATTACCTTACAAGAAGTATCAAAATATTTTGGCGGGCGTACTATTTTAGACGCTTTTTCCATAGACATAGAGTCAGGCATACGTTTGTGCGTGTGTGGTCCCAACGGCACGGGTAAATCTACCCTGCTGCGCATTATTGCTGGCATGGAATCCACCGATGGTGGACGGGTGCTTTTACCGCGCGGGGCGCGTATGGGCTATGTGGAGCAAGAGCTGGATGCTGAATCTTTACAAAAGCCGCTTCTAGCCTATGTGCAAGAGGCTTTGCCTGATTGGCGTGAATTTTGGGAAGCCTGGGAAAAGGCCGCCGCCAGTGGCGATGAAGCGGCATTAACCCCGCTTATGGCTAAACAAGCAGAGCTTGAGGCTGTGTATGGCTATAACCCAGAGCATCGTGCGCAAGCTGTGCTTAGTGGGCTTGGTTTTGCACAAAGTAAATGGGCCATGCCGCTTAATAAACTTTCTGGCGGCTGGCGTGAAAGAGCTAAGCTTGCACGGGTGCTTACGGCAGGCGCAGATATTTTATTATTAGACGAACCCACTAACCACTTAGATATTGAAGCGGTAGAGTGGCTAGAGAGCTTTTTATTAAACTTTAAGGGTGTGCTGGTATTTGTGGCGCACGATAGAATGTTTATGGATAAAGTGGGTACCCATGTTTTGTATTTGGGTATGTCGCGTCCTTTTTATCGAAAAGCTAATTTTACGCAATTTTTACAATTGCAAGAAGAACTAGAGGCGCAAAAAGAGCGCGAAGCCAAGAGCATTCAAGAAGAAATTAACAGAAAAATGGCCTTTGTAGACCGCTTTAGAGCTAAGGCAACAAAAGCACGGCAGGCTGGTTCTCGTCAAAAAATGGCGAAAAAGTTAGAAAAAGAGCTAGAAAATTATCAACCAGAACAACGTCGTCGGTCATTAAATTTTAGCTGGCCTGAGGCTGCCCGTACCGAAAAAATGGTACAAGGGGTGGTGGATGTCGATTTTGCTTTTCCGCAAGATGGTAAAAGGCTTTGGCCGCCTTTATCTTTTAATATTTATCGTGGACAGCGTATTGCCTTGGTGGGCCCCAATGGTTGCGGCAAGTCAACACTGTTAAAAATTTTAGCTGGGCGCTTAGAAAAAACTGGCGGCGTGGTGCAAAATGGCTCCTTGGTGCGTCTTGGTTATTTTAGCCAGCATCAATTGGATGTCCTGCAAGCTGAGGGCACGGTGCTTGGCGAAATTCGCCGTCTTTCAGACCCTCGTACCACCGAAGAAGAGCTTATGAGTGTGCTTGGTTTGTTTCTCTTGGGGCAAAACTATTTTGAGCGCCGAGTGCATTCTTTGTCTGGTGGTGAAAAAAGCCGTCTTATGTTGGCAACGCTTTTTTTAGGGCGCTGTAACTTTTTGGTGTTGGACGAACCCACCAACCACCTAGATTTAGAAAGCCGTGAGGCGCTTATTGCGGCGCTGGATGCCTTTGAGGGCACCTTGCTTATGGTAGCCCACGATCGCTGGCTTCTTTCTGAAGTGGCAGAAGAGGCTTGGGCTTTATCTGAGCGCGGCATTGTGCGCTATGAAAGTGGATTTGCTGAATATGATGTGGCGCGCAGAGCAGAGATTGCGGAAAAAGACAGCAAGAATAAAGAAAGCGCAAGTGCGCAAAGGCAAGGGCAATCTGCTGAAAAGATAAGTCTTTCTCGCGATGAGCTCAAGCTCATTAAACGCAAACAAGCGGAAGAGCGCAATGCGCTGTATAAAAAAATGCAGCCCTTACAAAAAAAATATACCGCAGCAGAAACAGAGCTTGAAGAGCTTATGTTAGAGCAAGATGAGCTGGAGCAAAAGCTGGCTGATCCAGATATTTATGCCGATGCAGCGCAATCTACGCCTTTGCTACAGCGCTTTGGGCAGGTGAAAGAACGTGTGGAAGTGCTTATGGAAGAAATGGCAACTTTAGAAGAGTCTTTAGCTGTGTATGAGCAAGAGCGTAAGACCTTACTGGGTGAGGAAGTGTAATTTTGTGCAAGCAATACATGTGGTAGCGGGTATTATTTGGCGTGAAGGGCGCTATTTAGCAGCGCAAAGACCCCTGCATAAAAGGCATGGCGGATACTGGGAGTTTCCCGGTGGCAAGGTGGAAGAGGGTGAAAGCCTTGAACAGGCCCTTGCGCGCGAGCTGAGTGAAGAACTTACCATTAGTGTAGAGTTTTGTACTTTTTGGCAAAAAGTAGAGCATGTATACCCAGAGAGCCAAGGTTTTCCTCCGCGTTTGGTATGTGTGCACTTTTTTCATGTAACACAATTTTCTGGTGAGCCTTGCGGAGCTGAGGGGCAAAAAGTGCAATGGATTTGGCCTGATCTGGGGCCTCAAATGTCCTTTTTGGAAGCGGACATAGGCCTTGTGCGGGACTTGTGTGCTTTTACCTAGGGTGTATATTTTTCCTATTTAACGTGCAGTGCTGAGCCAACACTTTTTCTTGAACAAAGAAAGAAAATTTTATAATCTACAGTGGCTAACGGCATTTTGAAGGGGGCCATTATGAATACTTATGTTTGGAGTGACTATTACTCTGTGGGGCATGAAGTTATTGATGCTCAGCATAAAGAGCTTTTTGTGGCTTTGCGCGAGTTGCAATTAGAAACGTATGGAGAAGTAGACGCTGCATTTGTGGTGAGTAAGATTAAGCAATTGCAAGCATATTGCTTGCACCATTTTTCTTCAGAAAAAGCAGCCTTTGAACCCTATAAAGACCGTATGGAATTTTATGAAGCTCATATGGCACAGCATGAAGATTTTGTGCAAAAAACTCATGTTTTTGCCCAGAGGGCAGAAGTGGAAGGCGGCGCTTTGATAGAAGAGTTGTGCGAGTTTTTGAGCACATGGCTAGTTAATCATATTGTGCATATGGATAAACAATGCTTTGCTATGATTCAAGATTTACAAGATTAAGATAATATTTTTAATCGCTTAGTATATAATGCTTTAGCAAGGAGCGCTCTCATAGGCTCCTGTTTAGATTGAATTTGTAGAAAATGCCTCGCAGTGTGTTTTTGTTGAAAGATTTAATGCTAATCAGAACTTTGGAGGGCTTATGCGTACCTTTGCTTGGGATTCAAAGTATATTTTACACCAGCCAGAGCTGGACGCTCAACATAAAAAATTGTTTTCACTCATGCGTGAGTTGCAACTTGAAACCTATGGCGAGGTAAGTGCAGAGTTACTAATAGAAAGAATTGTTGAAATACAGTGCTTTTGTTATGAACATTTTTCTCTAGAAGAGTCTTTAATGCGCGGGCATAAAGCTAATTTGCCTATGTATGATGAACATGTGGCGCAGCATGCTAATTTTTTAGCTGTGACCAATGGCTTTGTATTAAGAATTAAATCTGAGGGCGCAAAACTAGCACATGAAGTTTGCTCGTATTTTGGGGCATGGCTAGTATCGCATATTTATACTATGGATAAACGCACCTTTAGTGCCATACAAGCGCTAGAAGCCTTTAATCCTGTGGCAAGTTTTGAAAGAGGCTTTGAGCTAGAAGTGCAAGAGATGGGCACGTATCAAAGCGATATTGAACGTAAATAATATTTAAAAATTGTGGAGAAAATATGAGCCAAGAACTTCGAGTTGCCGTGGTGGGCGCGACCGGTGCCGTAGGGCGCGAAATGCTAAAAACTCTGCACGAGCGTAATTTCCCGGTTACAGAGGTGGTGCCTTTTGCCTCGGCTCGATCTGCGGGCTCTGTGGTGAGCTATGGTGATGACGAGCTTGTGGTAAAAGAGCTGAAAGAAGATGTATTTGCAGGCTTTGATATAGCTATTTTCTCTGCAGGTGGTGGTACATCAGAAAAATTTGCCCCCCATGCTGCTGCGGCAGGTTGCGTGGTTATTGATAACTCTTCTGCTTGGCGTATGGATGAGCGTTGCCCCTTGGTGGTGCCTGAAGTGAACGCCCATGCCCTTGAAAAGCACAATGGTATTATTGCTAACCCCAATTGCTCAACCATTCAAATGCTTGTGGCCTTAAAACCTTTGCATGAGGCAGGCAAAATTAAGCGTGTTATTGTGTCTACCTATCAGGCTGTATCGGGTACTGGGCAAAAAGCCATTGCGGAATTAGAAAAGCAAGTGCGCCAAATGTTTAATTTACAAGAGCCAGATGTGGAGGTTTATCCACATCGTATTGCGTTTAACTGCTTGCCACATATTGATGTCTTCCTTGACAATGACTACACCAAGGAAGAAATGAAAATGGTACATGAAACCGTAAAAATCTTAGAAGACCCTAGCGTTAAAGTGACGGCTACTTGTGTGCGCGTTCCCGTATTTTATGGGCATTCAGAGTCAATAAATATAGAAACGGAGAAAAAAATCTCTGCCGCTGAGGCGCGTGCTATATTGGCTCAAGCTCCTGGCATTCAAGTGTATGATAACCCGCGCGAAAAAATGTACCCTATGCCCATTGATGCTGCCGGCGAAGATGCTACCTTTGTGGGGCGTATTCGTGAAGATGAAAGCATAGCCAATGGCTTAAATCTGTGGGTTGTTTCCGATAATATTCGTAAAGGGGCAGCCTTAAATGCCGTACAAATTGCTGAAGTACTCATAGAAAAAGGCTGGCTTGGCGTAGAAGACACAACGGTATTTGCGCAGTAACAATGTTTAACTCTATAGATATCTTAAATTCTTCTGACTATTTGCATAAGCTTATGCAGGTGCCTCGGCCAAATAGTGAGAAAATTCTAGCTTTTTATGAGCATAGGGTAGGTGCCATTTGCAAAGATGCGCACCTACTTCTGGCGCCTCTTGATGACCATTTGTGCCATAGGGGGGATGGGGTATTTGAAAGCATATCTTTTAGAAATGGGCGTCTTTTTCAATTAGAGGCGCATATGGAGCGCATGCAAGGCTCTGCTCTGGGGTTAAAAATGCAACCTCCGTGCTCGTGGCAAGAGGTGCAGTCTATTATTTTGCAGGTAGCTAAGGCTGCGCAAAGTGAGAACGGCTCCCTCCGCGTGCTTATGGGGCGAGGCCCTGGGGGCTTTGGTATTTCTCCTACAGAGTGCCCGCAAAGCTCTTTGTATGTGATAGCCCTGCGCTGCAATACTCCCAGCGAGGCTTGGTATGCCAAGGGGCTTACGGCGTGTCGATCTGCTATTCCTGCCAAACAAAGCTATTTGGCAAAGATAAAAAATGCCAACTATTTACCCAATGTGCTTATGGCAGAAGAGGCCATGACGCGCGCAGTAGATGTGGCTTTTTCTTTTGATGCCTCGGGCTATTTGGCTGAGGCGGCTGTGGCTAATGTGGCGGTGGTAAGCAGTGAGCATAAGCTCATTTGCCCGCATATGGACTATGCTCTTTCGGGCACTACCATTACAGCAGCTTTAGAAGTAGCTAAGGATGTGCTGCCTGTAGAGTTTAAAAATATTGACGAAAATGATCTTTGGCATGCTAAGGAAATTTTGCTCTTTGGCTCTACCCCTTTATGCGTAGGTGTGACGCATTATGAGGGGCGTAGTATAGGCCAAGGAAAGCCCGGTGAAATTTCACAAATTTTGCGCCAGCGCCTTATGTATAAACTGTGGTCAGAAGGAACAGCCTTTTGAGTAAGTCAGCCCCTAAGAAATCTTCATCGCCTTCAAACAAGAACGCTGCCCCTATAGCCGCATCTGCCGAAGAAAAGGCTTTGCCTGTAGAAGAAACAGCTTTGCAAGATCATACGGCTACAGCAAAACTCTGCGTAGCTTTGCTTGATGATAGTTGTGATTTTACCCATAGGCAGGAAGAAATTCTCGCTGTGGCGCATTTTATGCAAAAGCAGGGCTTTGAGGTGCAGTTATTTTGCCCTAAAGCTAGCGAGCTTATGCAAAAAGCTGTAGCGCAAGGCATAGCTGTTAAACCTTTAGCAGGCTTATGGATCACGCGCTTGCGCTTGTTTTGGCACTATAAGCGTCAAAAACCCCTTTTATTACATAGTTTTTCTGCCGCTACAGCGCATCTTGCACAAGCTTTTAGTGCCTCGCGTCTTGAAGGATGCACCCTTTGCGTGCATTCTTTTTTTGACCTGCCACAGGGCATAGACCGGGCTTTAGATAAGGCTCAAGAAAGAAATATTCCTTTAGCGCACATAGAGCTGTATAAAAAGACACAATCTTGTGTTTTTTCCTCTGATTTTATGAAAAAGCAATGGGAAAAGCAAAGCCTTACGCACGGAAATTCTACCACGATATTTTCAGCACTGCCTGTAGAACCTTGGGAGGAAGCGCCAAAAGCACAGCATGAGCTAAGAGACGGGCGATGCATTTTTGCCGTGGCGGCAAATATAGCTCAGGGCGCTGGCCTTGGCACTGTGTTAAAAGCTATGGCATTACTTTTAGAGCAAGAAAAAGCTCAAGAACTGCCCAATAGTTTTGAAGTTCGCCTGCTTGGTAACGGCGCAGAGTTTGACAGCTTACTTACAGAGGCGCGAGGCCTTGGCGTCGAGGGGCGTTTAGCTTTACTTGGCGAACAAGATTTAGCGCAAATGTTGCCCTTAATGCACGGACTTATTTTGCCTCAAGAAGATACGGTGCAAGCTAGCGATGCTCTTTTAGCCTTGATGGGGGCTTGGCATGTAGGCTTGCCTGTCATATGTGCTGAAACTTTGCCCTATACAGAATTATCATCAGGCAAAATGCTCTTTTTTGCCGCAGACAATGCCGAAGAATTAGCATGGCATATGCGAAGTCTTATGCAAAATGCTACACTGCGTCAAAATCAAGGGATTTTTTCAGCCGCCATGCAAGATTACTCCCTCATGCCGCGATTGCAACAAGAGTATGGGCAGGTATATGCCCGTGTTTTGGAGCAAAGAGGCTGGGGCTTTATGTATAAATAAGCAATATTAGGATACTCTATGAAATGTAAAGTATGTAAAGAACCTGCTGTGGTTTCTTTGCGCTCTCATCACGCTGGTTTTTGTGGTGATTGTTATATTAAGTTTTTTAGTGGCCAAGTTGAAAAAGGCATTAGTAAGCAAAAACTCTTTAGCCACGAAGATAAAATTTTAGTGGCTTTGTCTGGCGGAAAAGACTCTTTGGCTCTTATGCTAGAGCTTTCGCGCCAAGGCTATGATGTGACAGGCCTGCATATTGATTTAGCCATACCACAAAGCTCTGCTGCTACGCGCGCCGTGGTAGAGCGTTTTTGCGCTAAGCATGGTTTTAAACTTATCATTAAAGACATGGCGCAAGAGGGTTTAGCCATACCCGATGTTAAAGCGAAGTTAAAACGTCCCATTTGTTCGGCATGTGGCAAGATTAAACGTTACTTCTTTAATAAAGTAGCGATGGATGAAGGCTTTACAGCTTTAGCCACAGGACATAATTTAGATGATGAAGTGGCGCGGTTGTTTAGCAATACCATTCGTTGGGATTTGGCTTATCTTTCTGATCAAGGTCCCAAATTAGATGCTGAAGATGGCTTTGCGTGTAAGGTAAAGCCCTTATGGCGCCTGACAGAATTTGAAACAGCCAATTATGCTTTTTTGATGGGCATTGAAAATCATTATGATTCTTGCCCTTACAGTCAAGGCGCAAGCTTTACGCAGCACAAGCATTTATTGCAACAATTAGAAGAAGCCATGCCCGGACGTAAAATTGATTTTTACCAAGGATTTTTAAAGCGCGGCAGGCCTATTTTTTCTAAACATGAAGAAGAATCTGGCGTTGAGGTAACACCTTGTATACGCTGCGGTTATCCCACATCTGCTGAGGTGTGCGGCGTGTGTCGCATTAAAGATGTAGTGGGCGGACAATAAATATTGTGAAAAGCTTGACATGGCACGCACAATGTACTAAGCGACAAAGACGTCATTGTGCGTGTGAGTGTCTTTAAAGACATTCCCTTATCATACCATGCTTCCTATGCGATATATGGGGCGTGGTTAAGGGCTTTTTGAAATGCTTCTTCAAGCCTGAGGATTCTTCCTCGTCGGTGGGTTTATACAACTCATCGCCTGTATATTCCCATCAAAAATAATAAATACTTGCGTCTGCACCTCTAGGGTGCAGGTCTTTTCGCGTATTTTTATCTTTAATTATAGTAGAAAAGGAAAATGCTTATGGCCGACATTTTATTACAAAAGCCTACCTCTAATCAAAATATGACCATTACACCTCAGTCTGAAGATCGTTTGCTTTTTGGATTTGATGTGTCAGATGCAACGTTTAATCGTGAAAACGATAATTTGGTTATTTCTTTTGTAGATGGTTCGAGCCTTACGCTGGATGCTTTTTATGAGGCCTATACAGTACAAAATATGCCCAAACTCATTATGGACCATGAAGAAGTAGATGCTGAATCTTTCTTTGCTGCCCTTGGTGAAGAGCTCATGCCTGCGGCTGGTGTTGCCGGGACGGTGGCACAAGGGAGCGGATCTGGTGTGGATACTTTGGCAGGTACTTTGCTTGGAGGCATTAACCGTTTGGATGGTCTTGATCAAGAGTATCCTGAAAATGCAGATGAAGAGCAAAGCCTAGAAGCTATAGGCGAAGAAGAGGGTGATGGGGCTGATACACGCGCTACAGGTGATGGCTCTGGTGAAAATCCCGACGATACTGCTGGTACTACGCCAAACCCAGATGATACCCCAGATAGCACTCCAGAGGGTACACCAGAAACTCCTCAAGATGATGGTGGCACAGGCACAAAGCCAGAACCTAATCCAAATCCGGCGCCAGATGAGAGCACTTCTGCCCCGCAACCTACAGACTTAAAGCCCACGGCTCATGCTGATGAAAAGTCCCTTGCAGAAGGCAGCAATGCCACAGGTAATCTTTTGGATAATGACGAAGCAGGCGATGGCGGCGAAAGCGCCGGCAAAGTGCTTGAAAGCGTAACCCCGCCTGCAGGTTGGGAAGCTGTTACCGAAGAGCTGTGCCAAGAATTAGGTGTAGATTGGGAAAGGTTTGAAGACACTTTTACTTTTTATGACCCAAGTACCAATGAAGTGCTTATTGTGCAAAAAGATGGCAGTTATACCTTTGAGTCACCTGCCGGCAGCTTAGGTGAAGATAAAACGCTGGAATTTGATTATACCATTAAAGATGCTGACGGCGATACTTCTGAAAGTAAGCTTACCATTACCATAGAAAATATAGATGAAGTTCCCAGCATAAGCATTGAAAATGTGATGCACACAACACATGATGATGCTTTTGATGCTGCCTCTTCAGACAGTGATAGTGTAAGCTCTGTAACAGGATCTTTCACCGCCAGCGGCGGCGATGTGGAAAATACCATCACCATATCCTTTGGTGATGAAAATATTATTTTAGATGCAGATAGCCTCGCCGCTGAAAATGGCACTTGGGGGAGTATTACCACACCGTATGGTCAATTCACGGTGACAGGCTTTGATGCCGCTACTGGTGAAGTGTCTTATAGCTATGAACAAAGTGGCGCGGCTGACCATTCTGAGGGCGCAGTGCAAGAAAGCTTCACCGTTACTGTAAGCGATGAGGATGGCAATAGTGCCGATGATGCCACGGGCACCATTACCATTAATATAGAAGATGATACCGTCACCGCTCAAGATGATAGTGTAAGCCTCAAAGAAAGTGATATTACCGCTGATACCTTAGCTACAGGAAATCTTTTAGATAATGATAATAGCAGCGCTGATGGCAATATGAATCTAACCTCTGTGACAGCGCCAGAAGGCTGGACAACACCAGAGGGCTGGACTGCTTCTGGCAATGAAGTGGCGCAATTTGAATCAGATGCCGGGGTAATTACTTTTAATAATGATGGTTCTTACAGCTTTACCCCCAGTGATGATTATGCCATCACTACAGATCAGAACTTTTCCTTTGGCTATACTATACAAGATGGCGATGGGAGTAGCGCCAATGCTGCATTTGATTTGAGCATTGAAGCTGAACATGGCTCTCTTGAAACCAATGACTTAGCCATAGAGGTGGTGACCTTAAATTTAGCCGTCATTGTAGATAGCTCCGGAAGTATGAAAGAAGCTGCCATGGACGCCATTGAAGATGCGCTGAACGCTTTAGGGCAATCTTTAGATGCGCTTAATGACTCTGCGGTGGAAATTAACCTTTGCCTTATAGATTATAACAAAGGGGCACAGGTGCAATTGCAAGTGAGTTCCGATGATCTTAACTCAGACAATGGCTTTGAAAACTTGCTCTCCGGCATTGAGTGGACTGGCGGTGGTAAAGAGGGCACCAATATGGACGCTGCCTTTGAAGCCGCCACCGGATGGTTTAACTCCCTTGGGCAAGATGCCATAGATAGCAGTATCAATAAAACTATCTTTATGACCGATGGTCAGCCCACGTATGCCCTTGAAGATACCGTCTCTTACGAAGCCTTGCGCACCTATCATAATGATGCAAACAGCACGCCGTATCAAACGGTAACCTTTGAGGGAAAAACATATACCTTAGAAAGCTATGAAGTGCATGAATACGACGCTTCTGCTCTTCTTGCCTCTGATGCCGCGCTTACCTATAGAGCCGAAGATGGTAGTATACTTACTTGCATTCAAGATAATGGCGGTAGTGGCAAGGGCGATATATGGCTTGAGGGGGACGTGGATGTAACCTTTGATGGTTCGGGCAACTTTACTGAGCAAGACCCCACAAAGATTGCTAGCGGTGATCTTACTAAAGGTACAGGTTCTACCATAGTTTATGAAGGAGAAGTCTATACCTTAGCCACTACGTATACGCATGATTATAATAATTCCTACTATGCCAATGATGGCTATTCTACCTATGTGAATGATAGCGGTGAAACTATTACCTGCTTACATGATAAGGGGTCTAGTGGCGCTGGTGATGTGTGGTATGAGGGGGAAGTGAAAATAGACTTTTCTGCAAAAGGGAATCCTAGCGTAAGCAGTAAGCCTTTAGATGTGACCCCTGGCGATACTTTTAGTGGCACCGTAAATGTGCAAGGGCAAACCCTTAATAGCGCGGCAGATATTGCCAATGGTGCTGACGGACACACATGGGTTGAAAATGGTGTAGAGTATCGCCTTGTGCAAAGCGAAGCCGAAAATGGAACGGCCATTGACGCCCCCACCTTACAAGCCAATGTGGGAGGGGTATGGATAAGTGTGGGCACTGTGGGCGTTATTAGCGATGGTAGCGGCGACTATGCTTCAGAAAATGAAAAAACGCATACCCAAGAATCTGCCGATGCTCTTAATGAAGCCATGGGCTATACAGAAGAGGGAGAAAGTGGTCTCTTTGCCGTGGGCTTTGGGCATCTGTATAATGATAGTTTCTTAAAAACCATTACCATAGGTGAGCAACTTTATAATACCGCAGACCTTGCAGGCACTTTTGATGAAATTATGGCTGTGGTGGCAAGAGAAGTTGCCTTGCAATTAGAAGAAGCCGTTTTAGAAGTTGTTAATGAAGCACTAGATAATGTGGAGGGCGTAGACGCCAGCGTTACCTCATCTGACATAAGCTCTGTGATAGATTTAGCAGAGCAAGGTGAATATGAGTTGTTAGATCAAATAAGTGATTCATTGGAGAGCACTTCTGCAGACTATATACAAGATGGGGTCACGGTAGACATTAATGGCAATGGCGTCATTGATGCTGATGAAATGGATGTTACTGTGGAGTTTGATCATCAAAATAGCCAAGGTAGTGATGAAGATGACTTGCTGGTGAGTTTTGGTGGTAGTGATACTATCAATGCCGGTGATGGGCATGATGTAGTCTTTGGCGGCGCTGGTGATGACGAATTGCATGGCGGCGCTGGTGATGATTATTTACACGGAGGCTCTGGTAATGATGTTATTTTTGGCGGTGAGGGGAATGATATTATTGACGGTGGCATAGGCAGTGATGTGTTGCATGGCGGCGCTGGCGATGATCTTATCATAGCAGATCTTAACGATTCCGTTTATGGCGGTTCTGGTAATGATACCATTGATATTCGCGATTTTGACGGTAGTGACCTTGATTTGTCAAATCTTCTTATAGACGGCGGTAATGAAGAAGACGGTACCCCCGGTATGGACGTGCTTTTAACAGCTAAGGATACCGATGTGGAAAGCATGTTACAAGATGGCACCCTTACCAATGTGGAAGTTATCGTTCAAGGTGCTGACGATGCCACCGCCAAGGAAGCTTTGGAATCCATTGAAAATGGAAGTTTTGATGGCTCTGGCTGGAATAGCGCCGGCAGTATTCAAGGGGCCAATGGTACCACCTTTGATAAATTTGAAAGTGATGATGGCATTACCATACTTGTGCAACAAACTTTGTTAAATACCAGCACCATGTAAATAATCGACGCTGAAAAATAACTTAACTATCAGTAAAAATAGAACTTATAAATCAAATAACGTAA
>CAYJND010000047.1:0-13933 GCA_964371565.1 uncultured Desulfovibrionaceae bacterium | reverse complement strand
AAATTTGGCAATTTTTTCACCCAAGTCGAAGGTGATAGTAGTGAAGAAAGTGAAGATAATACACAAGAATACATTCCTTTTGCGCATTTAGAAAATCTACATTTACCATCTTCTTTCTTCTATCCCTTGCCCCAAGAGCATATTATTTCAGCTGTAGAACAATGCATTAAGGTCCATTTACCGGCTGAAAGCACCTTTTCCCTCATGGATATAGAATTGCGCATTAACCCCACAGCGGTAGAAAATACCATTCGTGCCACTTTAGGGCCAGCTTTGGCAGCCTTGTGCGAAGTGGTGCATTTGTATGACTGTGATGTTCTTTTGCTCACGGGGCGCCCCAGTGCATGGAATGGCATTGTGGGGCCTGTGCTGGCTAAGTTACCTGTACCCATACATCGTATTATTCCCATGCGACAATATCATGTGGGCAATTGGTACCCCTTTGCCGATGTGCATGGACGTATTACCGATCCCAAAACTACTGTGGTGGTGGGGGCTATTTTATGTGCATTAGCTGAAGGGCACTTAGAAGGCTTTTCTTTTGATGTTGGCAACTTGCAACTTACATCTACGGCTCGCTATGTGGGCGAAATGGACATTAATGGTCAATTGCGTCGTCCTAAAGTCTGGTTTGAAGTAGATGTAGATAGCAATAAAGAATTTGATTTATTACGAGAAGTTCATTTTGCAGGCCCCATACCCATAGGATATAGACAAGTTGATGCTGAGCGCTGGCCAACGACTCGCTATAATCTTATGACTTTCTCTACAGAAGAAGCTCGAGCTCGCGCGGCAGGACGTCTTCCCTACAAAGTTAATGTACGTCTTTGGGTTTCTGGTATTTGGGAAGAAGCTAATGATAGAGACGAAGGTGACTTTTTCATTGAAAGCATTACAGCTAATGATGGAACAGAAGTGCCTATCAGAGACTTAGAAATACGCTTGCAAACCTTACCCTTAGATGAAGGGTATTGGCTTGATACCGGTATTATTAGTAATGTGTAATCAAAAATTAGATTTTCAACAGGTTATTTAACCTGAGGAGATATATATGCAAGCAGAAGATCAACGTTTAGCAAGTCATTGTCAAAGCTTACAGCAAAATACACAGCAAGCTTTACAATGGATTACAGCCAATAAAGAGTCTCTTGGTAAAGAGTATGACTCTATTCACGCAGAGTTACGCCGTGCTGGTCGTGCTTTTTATAAATGCCAAGTGGCGGCGCAACGTAAAATGTGCGTGGGGGTTTTTGGCCCTAGTCAATCGGGTAAGTCGTACCTTATTTCTACATTAGCGCGTGATAGTAAAGGCTCGCTCATTGCCAATTTTAATGGTGAGCACCATGATTTTATCACAGAAATAAACCCAGAAGGCGGTAAAGAATCCACAGGACTTGTGACACGCTTTACCACTACAGCGCCAGAAAATACACCAGCAGGTCACCCTATTCGATTACGTTTATTAAGCGAATGCGATGTGGTGCGCGTACTTGCCAATACCTACTATGCCGACTGTGAACATAAAGAAAGCCCCGATCAAGAGGCACTTTTGGCGCATATGAAAGAGTTTGAGACTTTGTATTCAACAGCGCATAATAACGAAGTAACCTTAGATGATATGGAAGAATTACGTGAATATTTAACACGTAATTTTGCCTCACGCCCAAGAGTGCAGCTATTACAAAGAGTCTACTGGCAACGCGCCAGTGAGCTTGCTCCGGGGCTTTCCTTGCAAGGGCGTGCAAAGCTTTTTTCTTTACTTTGGGATAAAGTAGACGCTTTCACCGAGCTCTATATAAAATTGTGTGAAGTGTTACAATCTTTAGAGCGTGCTGAAGAAGCGTATTGTGCCATTGAAGCTCTCATTCCGCGCGAAAATAGCATTATTGATGTTACGCTGCTGCACGACCTTTTACAAACCAAGAACGCCGGTACTGACACATTAAATATTGTGGGAAGCAATGGCAAAAATGCTACCATTGCACGCACTTTAGTTACAGCGCTTACGGCTGAAATTACTATTCCCATGTTAGAAAAGCCCGATGACTTCTTTAATCATACGGATTTACTTGATTTTCCCGGCTATCGCTCTCGTTTAAAGCTTGATGATGTACGCCGAGAGCTGCAGCGTGAAGGCACTTTAGAAAATCTCTTTTTGCGCGGTAAGGTAGCCTATCTTTTTGAAAGATATTGCGCTGAAAAAGAGCTTACCAGCATGCTACTTTGCATAGGGCCAGGTAACCAAGAAGTACAAGACTTACCCCGTGCGGTGCAACAGTGGATTGCCACTACCCACGGTGAAACTCCAGAGCGTCGCGCTCAATCTAATTCTAATCCGGCGTTATTTTTTGTATTATCTAAAATGGATATGGAATTTGAAAAGAAAAAAGGCACGCCGTCGGTAAGTGAGCGCTGGACCACACGTTTTCAGTCTTCACTCTTAGATTTTTTTGGAAAAAACGATGATTGGCCGAGAAATTGGGATGGTAAAGGGCCTTTTAATAATGTCTTTTTATTACGCAATCCTAATTTTCGCTTTGAAGCTATTTTTGCCTTTGAAGGGGATAAAGAGGTTGGTATTCGTCCAGATCAAGAGCAATACGTGCAAGAAGTTCGCGAAGCTTTTTTACAATCTCCCCTTACGCAAGCTCATGTGGCAGAACCAGAAAAAATCTGGAATGCTGCCATGCAACTCAATGATGGGGGCATTGGCCTTTTACGCACGGCCTTACGCCCTTTGTGCAATCCTCTCTTAAAGCGCCAGCAAATTGCTGTAACGCTAGCGCAGAGTATGGAAAAAGTGCAAAGCATCTTGGGGCCGCATTATAAGAGCGATGATAAAGAAGAAGAGCGTAAACGCAAAGATTTATTAGCTCGTAAGCTCGCTAGTATTTTAGCAAAAATCATTGAAACTCAACGCTTTGGTGAATTTTTGCGTGCTTTTCAAGTATTAGACCATGAATTGCATGCTTTATACTTTAAAACCGAGCACGAACGCTTACATGAAGGAGAAAGCGGCGCCGCTGTTATTGGTGAACGCGTTCAAGCTGAAAGTTTACTCGACGATCTTTTTGATGATTTTTCTGCAGAAGAAAGCAGTGTAAATTTAGAAAATACACAAGAAAGTATCAGCCCCATGTATCAAGATGAGGCGTCGCGTTTTACTGATATTGTAATAAGTTTTTGGATTGAGCAAATGCGTGCCCTTTCCAGTAATGTGAAAGCACAGCAATATTTTAATTTTCCCGAAAAAGAATGGGGCCAGTTGGTGCACGAATTTATTTTAGCTTTAAATCGTTGCCAAGTTGCCACCAAAATGACCGATGCACAGCGTCTTGTATCTGGCTACGGTAATATTGCCAGAGAAAAATTAGTATGGAAACAAGTGAGCCTTGCAGCTGATACTCTCAATGCTTTCATCTCTTGGCTTGGCCTTGACCCACGCTTTACCGATGAAGCGGCACGTAGTATCATAATAAAAGGGAACCCTGTGGTTATTTTTAATCAACAAAAAGCACATACTCTTCCGTTTTTATCTGAAGAAACAACACCTTATGACCGAACTTACTATCAAGACTGGCTAAGAGCCTTTGTGCATACCTTACAAGCCAATGTAAATTGCAATGATGGAACGCACTTTAATCGTGAACAAAATACGCTTTTAGGCACTATTTTACAAAACTATCAAATGCCCACATTACACGCATAAGGAAAGATCATGCCCGTTACTTTTATTCCAGATCCTCATAAAGGCCCAGGCTATGGCATTTTGCTTATTAGTCCCATGCAATGCGAAAATGCTCCCACTTTTGCCTTGACCAATGCTTCCACAAGGCAGTGTCTCTCGCCCACAGGCTGGCAAAGTGCTGAAGTTTTTTTAGAACCTGATGCTTGGGATTGCACCAATGAACAATTACGCTTAGCTGTTGGGCCCCATGTGGTGGATAATTTAGACAGCCTTGATATGTATAAGTTACAACTCAAAGACGATGCCGGTAATATTATTAGTTATGGTTTAACTATTGATGATATTGTGCAATCTTCTATGGTTGGTGGACAAGGTTTAGCTACTGCTGTTGCTACGGCACCGAAAGTAGAGCCCACACCTGAGCCGGAGCCTCTTGTTCTAGAGCCGCAGCCTGAACCACAACCCATGCCAGAAGTGGAAATGGCACCTGAACAACCGGCGAAAAAAAGCTCTTTGCCTCTTATTCTTGGTATAGTGATTCTTTGTGCTCTTTTAGGGGCAGGTTTATGGTGGTATTTGCAAAAGCAAACACCTGTAACCGAAGAAAATGCCACTCAAACGGAAGAAAGTGCAGCAAGCACTGACGAAAAAGCTACTGAAGAAAAAACAGAACAGAAAGAAGAACAAAGCTCTGAAGCAAAACCAGAGGAGCAAACACAAGAGGCTGAGCAAAAAACTACAGCCCCGCAAAGCACAGACCAAAGCGGCAAACAGAGTGAAGAACAAGGGAGTACCCCTGCAACGCCTGCACAAATACGCCCCATGGATTCAGCTAGAGCTTTATTGCGCACCAATGATACCGGTGAAAAAAGCCAAAGCCTTGCTGCTGAATTGCGTAGCAAAGCCCCAGATGATGCCGCTGCTCAAGATGCCGTCTTCTTACTTTTTGAAGACGCAGCGCAAAAGGGCGTAAGCTCTGCCATGAGTGAATTGGCTGGCTATTATGACCCGAGCAATACAGCCCCTAAGGGTAGTATTAGCCCCGATGTAGAACAAGCCTATACATGGTATCAAAAGGCGCAACAATCAGGGGATGTTAAAGCGCAAGAACATTTAGCTCGTCTTAAATCCTGGGCAGAAGAACAAGCCCCAAAAGGTAATAGTGAAGCTAAGAAACTGCTTAATTTATGGAAGTAATAAAGGGATAGTATGCAGAAAGTCCTTAAGATTATACGCATAATTGTGGCTATATTCCTTTACGTTGCAGTAACAGGAAACCTTAGTCATGCCCAAAGAATGACTGAATATATAACGCCGCCAAAAACACAAAATGCGCCACAAATGGCGTCTAAAGCGCCCGTAGAGCACAGCACTAAAGGTTCTTTACGCCTTTGCGTTTTAGATAATAATCCGCCTTATATGTTTTTTGACAGCGAAGAAAAACGTCATGGCTTTGATATGGATGTTTTAGAGGCTATGAATTTGCCTTATACCTATGAGTTCATATCTACAGATGTGGCCACAGGTTTAGTTATGCTTAATACAAAGACTTGTGATATATTGCTATCCAGTACATTGATTAAACCAAAGTTAGAAAAGAGATTTCTTTTTTCAAACCCGCATTTGCAATCAGACTTGTACGCGCTTGTTTTAAAGGAAAGTCCTTTGCAAGATACTGAAACATTGTCTTCAAGCATTGTAGGCGTGGTAAAAGGCACTTCGGCAGAAAAATATGCCTTTGAAGAGCTGAGTGAAAGTACCATCATTGCCCTTAAAACCGACTCTGAAGTCTTTTCGCTTTTACGTCAAGGCGAAGTAGAAGCCCTCATAGGACATGCAGTAAATTTGCAGCCCCTTGTAGATCATTATGATGATGTTGTAATGCTGCAACCTGCCTTGCAAAAACAATATTTTGCTTTTATATTTTCAAAAGAAAATAACGTCTTGAGAGATGAAGTGAATGTTGCTTTAGACAAGATAAGATACGATGAAATACTTTTTGACCTATATAATAAATGGTTTTCTAAAAAGGTTTTGCGAGTTTTAAACAATAACTAATTTATGAAAAATTGGAGAATATTCATGCGTACATCACTGGCTTTTCTTCTGTGTCTGGCTCTGCTTTGCACCCTGCACTCTAAAGCTTTCGCCGCAACGCCCTTATTACAAGATGGTAAAAAAACTTTATATCAAAGGGTTATTACCCATCCTCATGCACAAATTTTGCAAAGCCCAGAAGCGAATGCAAAAAAAGTGCAAGACAATGTAAAGCCTTTTACTGTGTTCTATGTGTATGCTAAGCAAAATGGTTGGTTACAAGTGGGCCCATTAGGCGCAACGCCCCTTGGCTGGCTAGAAGAAACAAAATCCACAGCGTGGAATCAGTCTTTAACTTTACTTTTTACCGATAGAACTTCGCGTAATCCCCTACTTTTTTTCAAAAATGAGCAAGGTCTCATGGACATTTGCACATCCACGCAAATGGAAAAAACTTTGGCTGACATTCAAAAAGCTGTGCTTGATAAAAATCAAACAGTTTTAGACGGTGCCCAAGTGGTGGCCACAGAGCCCACAGCCAAAGAAGGGGCTGTTAATGCAGATCGCTTTTATCTCATGCCCATCTTGGCCATGAATGATCCCTTTGAAGGGGTGAAGTTTTTAGAAGTGGCCTCCATTGACCCTGGTAGTGAAAAAAGTGATGCCAAAAAGACCACGCCGCGCACAGCCATTGCCTTTGTTATAGATACTACTATTTCTATGAAGCCCTATATTGATCAAAGCCTCAACGTTATCCGTTCTGTGTATGACCAGCTTGAAGGTAAAAAGCTTCATGATGATGTAGCTTTTGGTGTGGTGGCTTTTCGCAGTAGCCCAGAGGCAAAACCCGGTACAGAATACGAAAGCCGCGTGGTGAGCGATCTTGTAACAGCTAAAGACCGTGCTATGCTTGAAACAGAATTAGCTAAGGTTAAAGAAGCGAGCTCTTCTACCCATACCTTTACAGAAAATTCTCCTTCAGGCATTAAAATGGCTCTAGATAGCCTAAGCTGGGGTGATTACACCACCAGAATGCTTATTGTTATTACAGATGCTGGACCTTTGCCCCCATCTGATCCCTATGCCACAGTTAAAATGGACATGCCAGAGCTTGCAGACTACGCACGCACCAAGGGGGTACGCGTGACTGCTTTGCATATTAAATCTCCTAAGGGAAAAAAAGATCATGCCGAAGCTGAACAAGCCTATCGCTTATTAACCCGACTTTCAGATAATCGTTCTAACTATTTAACAGTAAAAGCCTCCACCACCGAAGAGGGGGTTAAAAACTTCACCACAGCTTCTTCTGCCCTTACCTCTGGCATTGTGAATATGGTGCAAATGACCCTTGATGGAAAGCTTATTACTAAGCCTGCAGATGAAACAGGTAAAAATTTAAGCGCAGAAGAAGAAGCTAAAAATATGGCTGCTGCCCTTGGTTATGCCATGCAATTAGAATTTTTTGGTAAAGTTAACGAAACCCGCGCTCCATCGGTAAAAGATTCCTGGATCGCCGATATGGATTTACAAAAACTTGCCAAAGGTGAGCAAGCTTCTACTGTGGAGGTAGCTGTTTTACTTACCAAGAATCAACTTAATGATTTAAGCCAGCAGCTTTCTATTATTATTGATAATGCTGAGCGCACTAAAAAGACAGATGCTAAAGACTTTTTCCAAGGCATTTTATCTGCTTCTACCCGTGCAGCGCGTGACCCCAATAGCCCCATGCCTGCTGGGCAAAATCTCTCTCAATTGGGTGTGTTAGGTGAGTTTTTAGAGGGCTTGCCCTATAAGAGCGATATTATGTTACTGCGTGAAGAAGACTGGTATCGCATGAGTATTGGTCAGCAAACAACGTTTATTAATAGATTAAAATCTCGTTTAGCTCGCTATGAAGAATATGATAAAGATCGCAGCCACTGGGAAAGCTTTGGCGCTACCAATCCTGGCGATTGGATGTATCGCGTACCTTTGACCATGCTTCCCTAACAGCTTGTTGAAAAACAGTAACCTGCGGCGTCAGCCATAAAAAGTCAAACTACTTATGTATGTCTAATACACTGCGTATCTTGACTTTTTCGCTCTTCTTTGCATCTTACTATTTTTGAACAACCTGAGTTAAATTGAGTGTTGCAACAGGCTATTAAAGGGTGCAACACACTATGTATACACTGTTTTGGGGGAAATCTGTCGTGGATTTCCCCTAATTTTCTCTAAGGCTTTTAATAACATTATGGCGTACAGCATGAAAGATATTATTCGTATAAAACATTTACATAAAAGCCATGGCGCCGGCGAAGCTTTTTCTTTGCATATGGAAGAAGTTGTTGTGCAAAAGGGTGAATTGGTAGCACTGGTAGGCCCTAGTGGTTGCGGCAAAAGCACCGCGCTAGATGTTCTTTCCACTGCCCTTGAGCCAGAATTTACTGCTCAATCTGAATTCATCCTTAATTTTAAAGATCAGCCCTTAGATATTTTATCTTTATGGCAAAAAAATAATCAAAGCGCCCTGGCAGCGCTGCGTCAAAAGCATATTGGCTATATTTTACAAACAGGTGGCCTGCTGCCCTTTTTGACTGGCTATGATAATATAGCATTAAGTTGCAGCACCCTTGAGCATAATAAAAATATTACAAACCTTGCTGCAATGCTCGACATTACACATCTTTTATCTAAAAAACCTGCACAAATGTCTGTGGGTGAGCGCCAACGCTTTGCCATTGCCAGAGCCCTTATTCATGATCCAAAGCTTATTCTTGCCGATGAACCCGTAGCTTCGCTAGATCCTTATAATGCCAATATGGTTTTAGAACTTTTTACACGTATTGCGCAAGAAAAAGGCATTACTGTGGTTATGGTGAGCCATTTTCCTGAAAGTGCCAAAGCGGCAGGCTTTCGATTATTGCCCACCACCGTAAGCCGCCAAGATACGCATATTCACGCATTTATGGGCGCAAGAATTGAAAGAGAACCAGAACCCGTAAAGCTTATCAATGGCATTGCGCCTGTGGGCAGTCTTGGAAAAGGGAGCGGCACATGTTAATAAAATCTTGTCTTTTAGCTTGCAAAGATTATGGGCATGAAAAATTATTATCGGCTTGTGCGATTCTCTCCCTTGCCGCCGTGCTTACACCTTTACTCGTGCTTTACGGCGTTAAATACGGTATTATCACAACCATGACCGATAGGTTACAAAATAATCCGCATAATTTAGAAATTATCCCCGTATCCAGTGGTAATTATACAAAATCTTGGATTGATACCCTGGCTAAAAATCCTCATGTGGGCTTTGTTTTGCCCAAAACACGTTCCATTGCTTCCACCATGAGTGTGGGGCTTTTGGGTGAAAGCAATATATTAAAGCGTGTTACTGTATCATTAGAACCCACGGCTACAGGTGATACTTTGCTTATGCCCCATATACCCGCAACAGAAAAAACATCAGTACCTGAATATAAACAAAGTGTTCAGCCAGCAGAAAAAAGCGTAGAGCAAAAAGCTTCGAACTTACCTAAAAACGCACAAACGTGCCCTATGCAATGCTTTAGTATTACTCTTTCTGCCGAAGCTGCACGTAAGCTTGGCGCATCCCCTCAGAGCGTTTTGCAAGGACATGTGGAAAGGTTATATAAAGGCAAGGTAGAACGCGCCTCTGTCTTTCTTTGGGTGCAAGCGGTATTACCTTTGTCTGTGCAGCAAAAAGATGTGGCCTTTGTGCCCTTAATTTTACTAGAAGCCACAGAAGATTTTAGAGATGGTCGCAAAGTTCAAGATGATGCGCGCTTAGACGAGGCCAAAGGTTGGACAGGTGAAGTTCTTTCTAAAGAACAACAAGGACAAGAGCGGGTGTATCCGGCTTTTAGATTATACGCTAAAGATTTAGATGCTGTTACGGCATTGCGAGAATTTTTTACGCAAAATTCCATTGATGTGTATACCAAGGCCGAAGAAATAGCCACGGTGCGGGCGCTCAATGCGTCGCTCAATCTTATTTTTGGCCTTATTGGCAGCACAGCGGCTTTGGGCTTTTTAGCTTCTACCGCCAGCCATGCTCTGGCTGCAGTGCGCCGTAAAGAACGCTATCTTGGCATTTTGCGCCTTGTGGGATATAATGGCTTTGATATTATGATTTTTCCATTATTTCAAAGCCTGTTAACAGCCATATTAGGCTCTGCTTTGGCGGCAGCTTTATATACCATGGCAGCTGTGCTTATCGACTATCTGTTTGCACAAAGTTTGCAAGGCAGTGCTGAGCAAATTTGTTCTCTGCCCCCAGATCATTTTGCTTTGGGCTTTGGCATTGTGGTGCTACTTTCACTTATGGCAACGTTTATTCCGGCCATAAAGGCATCAAAAATTATTCCTTCGGAGGTTATCCGTGATATTTAGGAAAAAAGTAGGCATTGCTCTTTGCCTTATATACTTTGGTATAGCCCCTTTTAACGCGCAAGCTGCCCTTACCCTTAAAGGCAGTGCCTCCATAGAAGAAGCCTATAATCCTAACCCAGATGCAAGTGATATTACTTTGCCAATGCCTTGTAATATGAGCATGGTTTTTAAATTAATAGGAGTACCTGCCAAGGGTTTTTTATGGGATATGAGTACGCGTTTTGGTTATGATAATGCGCATAATTTTGACCGAGCTTATTATGATAGCCGTCATACAGCCTCTTTGGCTGCTCCTTTTGCTAAAGATGATTTACCTGCCTTGTGGCAAAAGCATGTTCCGCAAGGGGATTATCTTTTTTATTTAATGGGAAAGTATGAAGTTACAGGCTTACAATGGGAAGCTATTATGCAAGGCATATGCCCTGCTCCATCGGCAGAAAATGTACGCCCCAAAACAGAAGTATCTTGGTATGAGGTCATGGCCTTTACCGAAAAATACACAGCATGGCTTTTAAAAAATCACCCTGCCAGCTTACCACATTTTCGTGATGATACGCGAAATGTAGGCTATTTGCGTTTACCCACTGAGGTAGAATGGGAGTACGGCGCACGTGGAGGGCATACCACCACAGCGCAGCAGTTTTTAGAGCAAGATTTCTTTCCTTTAGAAGAAAAGGAAAACTATACTGACTATGCGGTGTTCCGCCCAGAGGGCGCTACACGTATTGAGGAAACTCCCCTGCGTATAGGTTCACGCAAAGCCAATAAATTAGGCTTGTATGATACAGCAGGCAATGCGGCAGAAATGGTTATGGATGTATTTCGCTTTTCCCTTGGTGGGCGCTTGCACGGCTCAGCCGGTGGTTATATTCGTAAAGGTGGCAGCTTTCTTTCTGGCTTAGAAGAAATTTTCCCTGGTAGGCGCGAAGAAGTGGCATTTTTTCAAGTGGATGGTCCTGTATTTTTACGTGATATGGGTTTTCGTTTAGCTTTATCAGGTATCAATACCCCCGGTGGTAATAGGCAAGAAATATTGCAAAATGAATGGGCAAAAGCCGGCGAAAGTAATCCTTTACAGTTGAATATTAAGAATAATCCTTTGGACGAAATAGATCGCCTTATAGAGCATAGCAATGATGATAGAGAGAAAAAAAATTATCAACACTTGCGTAATATTTTAAAAGAAAATAATATTGCTTTTGAAAGGCAGCAAATGCTTACCGCCACATCGGAAATTCGTAATATGGCTTTTTTGATAGAGTCCATTCAGAATTTTTCTTCGCGTATTGCTATACTAGAAGGCACTATGGTAAACTTCGAAGGCCTTAAACCCAAAAGCACCGATAAAAATGTTTTGGCAAAAATTACTACCAGCATTCAAAAAGCCAAAGATGGTGTGGTAAATTTTAAAAATGCTATTAAACAAACCACACAATTTTATAAAACTAAAGTAGAAGATTTACGCGCACAAGATGATAAATTAGTTAATGGAGCCTTAGCACAAGTAAAAAAAGATGTTAGCGCCACCAAGGATACTTTTAATCAAAACATGCTGAAAAATCTTTTGCTTTTTGAAAAACATTTACAAGCTTTGCGCACCAATAATTATAAAGCTGTCACCGTTGAACAATTGCAAAAAGATATCTTAAAAAAATAAGGAAAAACTATGAAAACACTTGGATGGATTGGAACAGGTATTATGGGGATTTCCATGGCTGGGCATTTACGTAATGCTGGCTATGATCTTGTGTTATATTCACGTACACAAAAAAAAGCGCAACCTCTTTTAGACCTTGGTGCCACTTGGGCCGCTAGTCCAAGAGAAGTAGCAGAACAATGCGACGCTGTTTTTTCCATTGTGGGCTTTCCAGAAGATGTTGAAGAAGTTATGCTAGGAGATAAAGGTGCTTTAGCCGGTCTTAATTCTGGGGGCTATGTTTGTGATATGACAACATCTTGCCCTAATTTAGCCGCACGTATTGCTCTTGCTGCGCAAGAAAAAGGTTGTTTTGCCTTAGATGCTCCTGTCACTGGCGGTGATGTGGGCGCTAAAAATGGCACCCTTTCTATTTTTGTGGGCGGTGAGCAAAAAGCTTATGAAGCCTTGCTACCCTGCTTTGAAAAAATGGGAAAAATCATTGTGCATTGCGGTGAAAGCGGCATGGGGCAAAAGGCAAAATTAGCTAATCAAATAGCCATTGCCGGACTTATGTTTTCTGTGTGTGAATCCTTACTCTTTGCCAAAGAATGCGGCCTTGATGTAGAAACATGGCGAACCACCGTTGTTAATGGCGCCGCCGGAAGCACTGCCATGAATGTGCTTGGCAAACGCCTAGTCGACAAAGATTATAGCCCAGGTTTCTTTGTGGAGCACTTCCGTAAAGATTTAGGTTTATGTATAGATGAATGCCGCCGTATGGGCTTAAGCCTGCCTGGTTTAACCTTAGCTGAGCAAGCATATCGCCTTTTAGAAGCGCAAGGGCACGGTAAGGATGGTACGCAAGTACTGATACAAGGTCTAGCTGCGCTTTCTGCCAAGCAATGGTAACGCAATTCGCTGAAAATGAGTAATCTGCTTTGTCAGACTCGTTTTGATATTTTGTATAAAACGTATCAAAATCATAAATCTGGGTATGTCACGAATTTTGTGTAAACTGTAATCTGATATAGATGTGTTGTTTGAATGGAGTCGGACAAGGAACTTGTTTCTTTGTCCGACCATTTTTTTACTAGCCCTATCGGGCTATGCGATTCTATCTTCAAAAAATATGCACAGTTGAGAGTATATTTGCCCCCATCCCCGGCGAGTGCCTGTCCATTTTTGGGTTATATCTACCGTAGCGAGGTAAAGCATTTTCGTAAGGCTATCATCGGTGGGAAATACTCCCTTATTCTTTGTAACTTTACGCAGTTGGCGGTTAAAACCTTCAATGGTATTAGTTGTATAGATGAGCGTTCTGACTTCTTGAGGATATTTGAAATATGTGGCCAAGCGCACCCAATTTGACTGCCAAGATAAGGAAATTTTAGGATATTTCTTGTCCCATTTGCTGCTAAAATTCTCCAATTCGTGCAGTGCAATATCCTCGCTAACTGCGGTATAGATCCTCTTCAAGTCAGCCATTAATTCCTTTATATCTTTATAGGATACAAATTTTGTGCTATTGCGAATTTGGTGAATAATACACTGCTGAATTTCAGCCTTTGGGTAAACGGCGTCGATGGCATTGCTAAATCCCGTTAGTCCATCAACGCAAACTATTAAAATATCATTAACTCCACGGTTCTTTATCTCATTCATAACTGAGAGCCAAAACTTTGCGCTTTCATTTTCACCGATCCACAGACCGGGAACTTCTTTTTGCCCCTCCAAGGGCACACCGATTGCTATATATACGGCTTTTTTAACAATATGCCCATCGCTGCGAACGTGAAAATGGATAGCATCCATAAAAACGATGGGGTACAGCTCTGCAAGAGGACGAGCTTGCCACTCCTTAACTGCTGGAAGGATTTTATCAGTAATCCGACTTTATGGTGCTGTCGGAGCACTCAAGGCCATAAAAACCGCGAATATGGGTTTCTATGTCCTTGGTGGTCCTGCCTTTGGCGTACATGGAGAGGATTTTCTCTTCGATGTCGTTAGTCAGACTTGTTTGGTGCTTTTTTACAAGTTGAGGCTCAAAGTCACCATGTCTATCACGGGGGATTTTTACTTCTAACTCTCCGTAACTACTTTTTAAGTTCTTTTTAGAGCAGCCGTTTCTGCTATTTTCAGTGGCCTTATTCTTATGGTCATACTTGCTGTAACCCAGCTCG
>CAYJND010000046.1:11318-14119 GCA_964371565.1 uncultured Desulfovibrionaceae bacterium | reverse complement strand
GACCAAACGTCATCTTTACTGATGTATCTTATATTTTACCATTTGCGGACTGAGTCTATGTAAGTGCTTGATGCGCCAGAGGAAACAGATAGAGCACAGGGTGAGCGCTACGATAAAGCCCACCCAAAAGCCAGAGGCGCCCATGGCAGGTGCTATCCACGAGGTATGGCACAATATATAGCCGAGTGGGAAGCCGATAATCCAGTAAGCGATGAAAGACACAATGGAAATAATGCGTGTGTCGTTGTAGCCGCGTAAGATGCCAATGCCGATGATTTGTAGACTATCAACCACTTGAAAAGAGGCTGCATACAGGAGTAATGCCATGGCTAGTCCTACCACTTGCGCTTCGTCATTGTAGAGATTAACGATGACTTCTCTATAGGTAAAGGTGAGCCCAGCCCCAATGCAGGCTATGATAAGCCCTAGGGTGAGGGCAGTCCAAGCGGTGTAGCGGGCGTGAATATATTGCCCTGCGCCAAGGTAGTGGCTTATGCGAATGGTGGTGGTAATGCCTATGGATAGCGGCACCATAAAGAGCACCGCGGCCACCGAAGAGGCCACTTGATGCCCTGCAACTATGGTTGTGCCAAGGGGCGCAATGGCTAGAGCTGAGGCGGCAAAGAGGGTGATTTCAAAAAGCATGGCTAAGGCGCCGGGAAAACCTATGCGAAAGATACGGCGCACGGCTTTAGCATCAAAGCGCGGGTTTTGCTCTGGGTCTTTAGAGGAAAAAAGCGGGCGAAAAAGATTGCCTAAATATTTAAAATTTTGGGCTTTGCACACATAAATAACCATGGTTATGCCCATAAAGGCAAAACAAATGGCGGTGGCAATGCCGCAGCCCACAGCGCCCATTTTGGGAAATCCAAAATGCCCATAAATAAAGACATAGTTTACGGGAATATTAAGTAAGAGCGCTAAGAGCGAGATAATCATGGCTGGCTTGGTGAGAGAAAAACCTTCAACAAAACCGCGCACACAGACAAAAAGATAGAAAAAGGGAAGCCCCCAAAGCACTGCGCGTAAATAGCCCCCAGATAAAACCACCAAATGGTCTTCTAGGTCAAAGGCCGCCATTTGAAAAGATAGCACATAAAAAAGCAGCATAAGGGGCACAGCCAAAAGGGCGGCACACCAAATACCTTGACGCATAAGCTGCGGCGTTTTTAGGTCTTCTTTTTCGCCAACTAATTGAGCGCATAAGGGCGAAATGGCAAGTAAAACACCTACGCCAAATAGAGATATGGGGTTCCAAAGAGACGCTGCCACAGCCACGGCAGCCATATCTACCGAACTGGCTTGTCCTGTCATGATGGTATCTACTAAAGACATACCAATGCCAGAAAGCTGAGCAATAAAAATGGGCAGACCAAGAGTTAATAAACGTTTGGCCTCAAGGCTTGAGAAAAATGCAGAAGTATAATGGCGCATAATAATGTAGTTCTTATAAGTAAAAAGTGTTTTATTTTTCTAGAAATATAGAATTGGTTTCAGCGGGCATGACCTTAGAGAGCAAAAGCTCAAGGGCTTTTTGCCCTGTAGAGCCAAGGTCAAGGCTGTAGTCATTAACAAAGGTGGCAATATGCGCCGCGGTAACCTCTTGAGAAAGCTCTTGCGCGTGAGACTTTATAAAGTCAGCGCTAGCTTCAGGGTGAGTGTGGGCATAGAGAATGCTTTGGCTAATGGCTTGTTCAAGGGCTAAGGCCATGGATTTGGGCACATCTCGGCGCACGGTGATAAGACCTAGGGGGAGAGGGGCGGCGTGGGTGTCTTCCCACCACTGCCCAAGATCAAGTATTTTATGCAAACCTTTTTCGGCATAGGTAAAGCGCCCTTCATGAATAATAAGCCCCATATCTGCCTTGCCCTCTTGCACATAAGGCATGACGGCGTCAAAAATCATCTCTTCACGCGGGCCTTGAAAGTGCCCATGTAATTGCAAAAGCAGCGCCGCGGTGGTCATACGCCCCGGTATGGCAATGCTGGCTGTGCTTTGTTTTTCTGGGCTAAGTGGCTCGCGGGCTATGAGCAAGGGGCCGCAACCAAAGCCTAAGGCGCCTCCACTACGCAAAACGGCATAGCGGGGCAAGACTTTGGGTAAGACACCGGCAGAAAGCTTAGTGGCCATAAGTTCACCGTTGAGGGCGCGGGCGTTGAGTTCTTCCACATCGGCCAGAACGAAATGCACTTTGAAAGGCAGGGGCACGAGCCCATGCAAAAGCGCATGAAAAATATACGTGTCGTTAGGGCAGGGGGATATGCCTAAGGTAAGGGTGTCTTGCATAAAAAATCTCTGTGAAAAAGGGTCCATAAGGCATTGACAGTCTGTTCGTGAGGGAACATAATCCCAAACCATGCTCAACGTCAATTATTATACGCAATGTGGCCTTGGCGCCATTTATGAAAAAGTTATGGAAAAAGAAAGACTTTCTTATGAAGATGGCCTAACTCTTTTTCAATGTACTAACCTTAATGCCGTGGGCGCTTTAGCCCATCATGTGCGCAGCGCCTTACACGGTGATGCCACGCATTATGTGGTGAATAGACATGTAAATTATACTAATGTCTGCGTCAATGACTGTACTTTCTGCGCATTTTGCCGCGAAAAAGAAAGCGATGACGGCGCCTTTGTACTGAGCAAAGAAGATATTTTGCAAAAAATTCATTCAGCCCATGCTGGTTTAAGCGGTTCGGTGCGGCTGGATGAGCTGCATATTGTGGGCGGCTGTCATCCTACCTTACCTCTAGCATGGTTTGAAGATATTTTACGCACGGTGACCGAGCTATACCCGCGCCTT
>CAYJND010000046.1:0-11308 GCA_964371565.1 uncultured Desulfovibrionaceae bacterium | reverse complement strand
TATGATTAAAGCCTTTACGGCTGTGGAAATTGCTCACTTTGCCAAACTTGAGGGCATAAGCACCTTAGAGGTGTTGCAACGTTTACAAAAGGCAGGGCTTGCCATGATGCCCGGCGGCGGCGCAGAAATTTTTGATGAAACAATTCGTCAAAGTATTTGCCCTGTTAAAGCCGATGCCACCACATGGCTTAAGGTTTGCGGGCAAGCTCATGGCCTTGGCATTAGCACCAATTGCACCATGCTTTACGGGCATGTGGAAGATCACGGCGCAAGGGTAGACCACTTGTGTCGTTTGCGTGAGCAACAAGATATAAGCGGCGGCTTTACGTGCTTTATTCCCTTACCTTTTCAAACCAAGAATAGTAAATTGATTTTGCCCCCAAGCCAAGTGGGGCCGCATACGGCGCTGGAGCAATTGCGCACAGTGGCGGTATCGCGTCTTATGCTCGATAATATTGCGCATATTAAAGCCTATTGGGTTATGATGGGTGAAAAATTGGCGCAGACGGCCCTTTGGTACGGCGCCAATGATTTAGACGGCACCATTGTAGAAGAGCATATAGGGCATATGGCAGGCGCGGCCTCAGAACAAGGCATGACCGTAGCCGGCCTTGAGCATATGATTTGTCAGTCGGGTTTTAGGCCGGTGCGTCGCAATGCCCGCTTTGAAGAGGTAGGTTCTTAATATGTCTGCTATGAAAAGTCATTCTCCCTTTGCTGAAAGTAGCGCCGTGCAAGAGGCGGCGCAGCGCGTGCAAGAGGGCTTGCGCCTTGAGCGCTGTCATGCTGAGGCGCTGTATTATGAGGCCTCTTTACCCACCTTGGCTAGCCTTGCCCATGGCATGCGTATGCGTTTGCACCCAGAGCCCATGGTAACCTATGTGGGCGATAGAAATATCAATTACTCTAATGTGTGCGTATGCGCTTGCCGTTTTTGTGCTTTTTATCGCGCCCCTGGTCATGAAGATGGCTATGTGATGAGCCGTGAAGTGCTGGCTGATAAAATTAACGAAACCTTAGCCCTTGGCGGCACACAAGTGCTTATGCAAGGGGGGCATCATCCTGATCTGCCTTTTTCTTGGTATGAACAATTGCTAGCTTGGATGCGCGAGACGTGGCCAAGCTTACACATTCATGCTTTTTCGCCGCCGGAAATTGCCTACTGGTCAGAGCTTTACGGCATGAGCACCTTAGAAATTTTGCAGCGCCTTAAAGCTAGCGGTTTGCAATCGCTTCCCGGCGGCGGAGCAGAAATTTTGCACAATGAAGTGCGCCAGCAAGTATCACCCAATAAATGTTCTGCCACGCGCTGGCTCGAGATTATGGAAGAGGCGCACAGCCTCGGTTTGCGCACCACAGCCACCATGATGTTTGGGCATGAAGAAGAGCCTGCCCATCGTCTAGATCATCTTTTTGCTGTGCGTAAAACGCAAGATAAAACACAGGGCTTTACGGCTTTTATTCCATGGACTTTTCAGCCAGGGCACACCAATATACAGTGCCAAACTTTGCCTGCGCCGGCCTATTTGCGCATGCTGGCTGTATCACGCTTGGTGCTAGATAATATACGCAATATTCAATCTTCGTGGGTGACCATGGGGCCGCACATTGGGCAGCTGGGTTTATTTTACGGCGCCAATGACTTTGGTTCTCTTATGCTAGAGGAAAATGTGGTGGCTGCTGCGGGTACTTCTTATGTGCTTAGCCGCGCAGAAATACATAAAATCATTAGCGCCGCGGGCTTTACCCCTATACAGCGTAGCATGGATTATACCCCCGTACACCCCCAACCTCTTGTTTAAGTAAAAGGGCTTGTTATGAAAAATCCCTTACGTATGGGGCGCATTGGTTATTTAAATGTGTTGCCCATTTATTATCCTTTAGAGTCTGGGCGCATTGCCCATGAATTTGAGCTTGTTTCTGCGCCGCCGGCGGTACTTAATACCATGATGGCGCGAGAAGAATTGCATATTTCTTCCATATCTTGCTTTGAATATGCCTGCCATCCTGAGCAATATTATGTGGTGAAAGATCTTTCCATAGGTTCGCGTGGCCCTGTCATGAGCGTGCTTTTGCTCTCTTCGTGCCCTTTAGACGAGCTTACGGGGCAAGAGATTCTTATTACAGGCGAAACGGCTACGTCTTCGGCCTTGCTTGAAATGCTCTTAGAAGAAAAATACGGCATCAAAGCAAGCTATCGTGTGGGCAATGTGAGTCAACGCCTCGCTACGGGTAAACCTCCCAAAGCTTTTTTAGCCATTGGTGATGAGGCCTTGCGCCTGCGTAATCATGCAGATTACCCATATAAATTAGATCTTGCCGAAGGCTGGCGCCAGTGGACGGGGCTTCCCTTTATTTTCGGCTTGTGGGTGGTGGCGCGTAAAGCCGCCGATGCCAAGCTTTTTAGCGTAGACCCCACCACGCTCTTTCACGAGGCCAGACAGTGGAGCTTTTCGCATATGGATGTGATCTTAGACCTTACCCAACACGGTTGCCCACTATCGCGCGAAGAGCTGTATACTTATTATCACGAGGGTTTGCTGTATACTTTGCGCGGTGATGAATTGCAGGGGCTAGAGCTTTTTTATACAAAACTTGCCGAGAGGGGGCGCATAGCCCGAAAACCGGAAGTGGAATTTTACACATTTTAAACAGAGATGTAGAATAAAATCGTAGCACGATTTTTAAAAATTGACACGCCCCTCTTTTTTGTATACTTTGTGTTTACATAAAAGGGAGGGGTTATGAAGATTTTTATTACGTGTTTATGTGTCTGTTTTTCTTTGCTTTCTTTTGGTAATGAGAGCCGCGCCGCCAAGGGCTTTGACGCTGATACCTTGGTACTGGCTTGGAGCGCCCATGTGGGGCCGTTGCACGCCCACGATTATGGCGCCAATATGATGTTTGCTCAGGCCATGGTCTATGAACCTTTGTTGCAATACGGCGAAAAGGGTGCCATTGAGCCTTGTCTTGCTACCGCTTGGACACTATCTTCCGATCAAAAAATCTATACTTTTTCTTTGCGCAAAGATGTCTTTTTTTCCGACGGTGAGCCTTTTACGGCAGAAGCTGTGGTGAAAAATTTTGACGCGGTTTTTGCCCGTAAGGCACGCCATTCTTGGCTCGAGCTCATAGGGCGTGTGGCTTCGTATAGAGCCGTAGACGCCCATACTTTTGAACTTACCTTAAACAGCCCCTATGCCAGCACCTTACAAGACCTGACCTTTGTGCGTCCTTTGCGTTTTTTGTCGCCACGTGTGCTTGATGCCATGGCGCAAGGTAAGCCTTTACAACCTGTAGGCACCGGCTCTTGGATTTGGCAAGAGCGTAAAAATGGCCAATATGATGTTTTTGTAAAAAATGCATCGCATTGGAATAAAGATAAAAATGCGGCTAAGGGCTTTGAAAAAATTGTTGTAAAGGTTATTCCCGATGCAGAAGCAAGAGCTGTGGCTTTAGAAACAGATGCCATTGACGCTATTATTTCTGTTATGGGCGACCATGGCAGTGCAGAGGTACAGCCCGATGCTTATGCTCTTTTTGCAGCAGATAGTAATTACGTGGCGCGTATGTCTGAACCCCGTAATACACGCCTTTTGGCTTTAAATAGTGGTAAGGGCGCCTTGCAAGATATTTTAGTGCGTAAAGCCATTATGCGCGCCATTGATCGTAAGGGTATTGTGCAAGGTGTGCTCTTAGGGCAAGAGCTTCCTGCCGAGATGCTTATGCACGCATCCCTGCCCTCTGCCAATACCTCCCTTAAGCCTTATCCTTATGATGTAGCTGCTGCTGAGGCGCTTTTAGAGCAAGCCGGGTGGAAGCGCGAAGCCGGGCAGAAAATTCGCCATAAAGAGGGTAAGCCCCTACAAATGAGCCTAAAATTTGTGGCTCACGAAAGCCTTATGCGTGCCATCGCGCAGGTTATACAAAGCAATTTGGCAAGCATTGGCATAGATGTGCGCCTTGTGGGTGAAGAGGGCGTAGCTTTCATGGATTCGCAAACCACAGGTAATTTTGATCTTATTTTTGCTAATTCTTCTGGCGCTCCTTATGTGCCCTTTGCTTATGTAAGCATTATGAAAGTGCCGGGGCATGCTGAGCATCAAGCGCAAAAGCATATTGCACAAAAGGCCGAGCTTGATGGCGCCATGGAAAAAGCCTTACATAGCATGGATGCAACCGCAAGGGCACAAGGCTTTGCAGATATGTGGCGTATTTTACATGAGGCTGAGGTGTATGTGCCTTTAAGCTATACGGTGGATAAGGCTTTGTACCGTAAAGGGCGTTTGCAGGGCTTTGAATTTGCTCCTGTGTCGTATGAATTGCGTCTAGAACGCGTGGCGCCGTAATAGCATGAAATCCTTTGTATGGCATTTTTTATGGCGCCGTTTGTTGGCACTTGTCCCTTTGGGGCTTGGCATATCACTTTTTGTGTTTTTAGTCTTACGCCTCGGGGATGCCGACGCGGCGCTGGCCTATGTGCGCCTTTCGGGTTTGCCGCCCACAGAAGATGTTTTGCGCGAGGTGCGGGCAGAGCTTGGTTTAAACCTCCCTTTATGGCAACAGTATTTGCGCTGGCTTAGTGAGGCGATGCAAGGCAATTGGGGGGTGTCGTATGTGTCGGGTACATCGGCACTGGGGGAGATTTTGCAATATTTGCCTGCCACTTTACAGCTCACCCTTGGCGCCATGGCTCTCACGGTGCTTGGTAGCGTGGTTTTAGGTACCGTGGCGGCGCTGTATCGTGATGGCTGGCCTGATTATGTGTTACGTATTTTTTCTTTTTCTGCCGTGTCTATGCCCTCGTACTGGCTGGGATTTTTATTAATTTTACTCTTTGCCAGATATTGGAACATTCTTCCTGCCATGGGCAATGAGGGGGCTTTATCTATGATTTTGCCCATATGTACCTTGGCTTTTATGACCCTTGGGCTGAGCGCCCGTTTAGTTAGGGCGGCTTTGCTAGAACATATGCATAGCCGCGCTGTCATGTATGCGCGCTCACGCGGGCTTTCTTCTTGGCAAAGGGGCATACATATTGGGCGCAATGCGGCTATTCCCGTGTTAACGGCTTTATCTATGTATTTTGGCGAACTGCTTGGCGGGGCTGTTATTGTGGAAAGCATTTTTAATTGGCCAGGGGTGGGGCGTTATGTTATTTCCGCCATTTATAATCATGACTACCCCGTTATTCAAGCTTTTACCTTGGTTATGACCGGCGTTTTTGTGTGCATTAATCTGCTGGTAGACTGTTTATATGTGTGGATTGATCCGCGTATGCGTCTGCCGCGGGAGCGTAAAAAAAGTCTTTTTAGCGCTTCATGGGGAGGGTCTGACGCATGAGGCAATCGTTAAAAGTTTGGCTGGCTTTATGTATTCTCATCCCTCTTGCGCTCTGCGTTTTTTTGGGCTCATGGCTGGCGCCCTATGATCCTCATTTGGTGGATATGAGCCAAAAGTTTTTGCCAAGCAGTTCTGAGCACTTTTTAGGTACCGATCACTTGGGGCGGGATGTTTTTTCGCGTCTCATGGTGGGGGCGCAATATTCTTTATTTACCGTGGTCGCCATTTTAGTGGTGCTGGTGGTGTGTGCCACTTTACTTGGGGCTTTGTGCGCCACTGTGGGCGGTTGGCTTGATGCTATAGTTATGCGTATTTGTGATGGTATGATGGTTTTTCCAACCATTGTATTGGCGCTTTTTCTTATTGGCGTGCTGGGTACGGGCATAACGAATTTGGTATTAGCCATTAGCATGACGCATATGGCTTGGTACACACGTTTGGTACGTAGCTATGTGCTGACTTTACGCGCTAAAGACTATGTGCTGGCAGCGCAAAGTATGAATGTGAGCCGTATGCGTATTATTATGCGTCATTTTGTGCCGGCAATTATTGGTCAAATTTGCATTGTGGCTAGTTTAGATGTGGGGCATATGCTTTTGCATGTGGCAGGTTTATCTTTTTTAGGCTTAGGCATTCAGCCGCCTACGCCTGAGTGGGGCGTTATGATTGCTGAGGCGCGTTCGTATTTACGCACACAGCCGCAACTTATCATGTACCCTGGCATGATGATATTTTTAGCCACGGCGGCAAGTAATCTTTTGGGCGATGCCTTGCGCGATAAGCTAGATCCCGCTTTAGCAGACAGTTAGGGTAGGGGGAAGTATAGATGCTTACAGTGCAAAATTTACATGTAAATGCCGGACAGCAAAAACTTTTGCAAGGCATTTCTTTTACGGTAAAGGCTGGCGCAAGCTTAGCGCTTATGGGGCCTAGCGGTTCTGGTAAATCGCTTACCGCCATGGCTGTGGCAGGTTTACTTGCGCCTAATGTTTCTGTCATGGCTGTGGCAGGTTTACTTGCGCCTAATGTTTCTGTTTTGCAAGGGCATATACATATGCAAGGGCAGGGCGCAAAAGGGGGCGTTGCCCTGATTATGCAAAATCCTGCCGATTGTTTTGATGCGCTTTTTACCTTGGATTGGGTTTTTAAAGAAAGCTTTACGAAGCATGTGGATAAGGCGTCATTATGCAATTTTATTCACGAGCTTTTGCATAAGGTGGGCTTTAGTGATCCAGAGTTGATTTTGGCCTCATACCCTTTTGAACTGAGCGGTGGCATGCTGCATCGCTGTATGATTGCCTTGGCGCTGGGGGCAGTGCTGTGTGGTAGAGCCTCTTGTGTGGTTGCAGATGAACCTTTATCGGGTTTAGATAGCCCTTCGCGTAGGCATATACTTAAGCTTTTAGCTGCCTTGCAAAAAGAATATGGCTTTGCCCTGCTGTATATTGACCATGACCTTGCCACGGCGGCCGAGGTAGCCACCGAGGTCATTATTATGGCTGAGGGATGCATAGTTGAGCAGGGTGAGCTTTGCTTTGTGCTTAAAAATCCGCAACATGCTGTAACAAAGTCTATGGTGCAAGCCTATGAGCGCATGCACTTGCCGCCAGAATCTAGCCCATTACCGCAAAAGGTTGAAGCCGCACAAAGCTTGCTTGATGTGCAGGGCATATATAAATCTTATGGGCAAAAAAAAGTTTTGCAAGATATTTGCTTTCAAGTGCATAAGGGGCAAAGTTTAGGGCTGGTGGGTGCCAATGGGGCAGGCAAGAGTACGCTTATTCGTGTGCTTTTAGGTTTAGAACCTGCTGATGCAGGGCAAGCTTTTTGCCTAGGACGCCCCATGGTGCAAAGTGCTGGCAAGGCTGTATGGCGTAAGGATATACAAATGGTATTTCAGCATGCGCGCTTAGCTGTGAACCCGCGTATGCGAGGGCGCGATATCCTGCTAGAGCCTTTACGGGCGCATAAAGATATGTACCCCCCCGGGAGCCGTGCAGAGCAAGATGCTAAGGTGGCTGAATTGCTAGCCATGGTAGATTTACCGCCGCATTTTGCGCAAAAATATCCCTCCCATATGAGCGGGGGACAATTGCAAAGGCTGTGCCTTGCCAGAGCTTTAGCCTTGCAGCCCAAAATCTTGCTTTTAGATGAATCGCTAGCAGACCTAGATGCCGCTGTGGCAGAGCAATTGCAAAATCTTTTGCTACGGCTCAAAAATGAGCTTGATGTGTCTTTTTTGTATATCTCACACGATATGAGCGCCGTTTTGCGCCTTTGCGATGCCATAGCTGTGTTGCATGAGGGATGCATTGTGGATGCTTTTACTAGTGCTGAGGCGCGCAATACGCAGCGTCATCCGGCATTTAAAGCGCTACTCATGCAAGAAGAATAGATTTTTTCTATACAATATATATTGATTTATACTATTTTGTACTTTGTTTTTGTAATACTGCATGGTTTTTTATTTTTTTAAAGGCTGTGCAGTTTTTTTTGTGTCTTTATTCATAAAAAATAGGTAATTTTATAATTTAAAATACAGTATTTATGAGTAAAGTAATAGCTTAACTTTTGTAATTTTTTTTTGGATGTATTATTAAATAGTTAATAAGTTGTTTTTGTGAAAAAACATGCCAGAAATCAAAAAAATAGCCTAGTCCCCTTGCTTTAGAGCATAGAAAAGGCTATATATATGATATCAACAGAGGAGGATTAGGCATTGTGCTTTACCCTATAAATCACATCTGACAGTGTTGTGCTGGGAATTTTTGAACAAGCGAGGTTTAAAATGAGTAATTATGCAGAAAAAGCATTTGCGAGAGATGCTGAAAGTGAAAATGACAAACGAATGCCGGCTTGGAATGTGCGTCCACTATCCATGGCGCAAAGGAAAAATGATTTTTATTATAACCCCATATGGATAACGGATGTATCTAGAGAATGGGAAAACGTCTTGCACCTAGCAAGATATGTTACCTTTAAGGCCAAGGAATATATTCCGTCTAGTATAGATGGTGAACCGGGCTTTTATTATTTAAAATACGGTAAGGCCAAGGCTATTTATGAAAGTGCCAGTCCTACCTATTCGGGCGAAGAGACAAAGGTTACTTTGTATCATATGGGGGAGGGCACATTACTTTATGATCTTGCCGCCCACGACCAAACAGCCCATTATAATATGTATGCCTTAACCCCTTGTGAAACCTATTTCTTCACTTCCTCGCAATTTTTAAGTGAAAGCTTTACCTCGCTCTACCCTCAACTGACTTTATCTTTAGTGCGCTCGCAGGCACTGAAAAACATGTACTATATGCGCCGCATTGTAAGCATAGCCGGAGGCAATGCTTTTGCCAATACTTGCAAGCTTATGCTTGAGCTATCACGCTCCTACGGCAATGCTTTAGATGTGCCTTTAGGTGTCACCCACGAAGAAATTGCTTCATTACTTTGTGTACGACGCAGCTGGCTTGGCAAGATATTACGCAGGCTTAAAGATGAAGAGGTCATTAGTCGTTGCACCAAGGCTCGGCTGGTTATTTCTGATTTAGATAAGCTGGCTTATTATGCCACTGCCATCTAAGCTCTAAGTTCACACATTGTACAGGCGTTTTCTTTCTGAGAACGCCGGTATTTTGTTTCTTTACCATAAGGCTTTTTTTCACTATAAGGAGGGGGCAGATCGTATTTTAACCCCTAAGGAGCATTTCTATGTCTGCCAACATTGCCCGTAATAATGCCACACAGGCCATTACCAATTATCGTTCCACCAACGCACCTTTAAATTTTGTAGAAACAAAGCCGCAAGATTTTTTTGCTTGTAATGTTTTTAATGATAAGGTCATGCGCGAGCGTTTGCCCCGCGCTGTATATAAATCTTTGCGCAAAACCATAGATCTTGGCGAGCGCATGGACTCAGACATTGCCGACAATGTGGCCGCAGCCATGAAAGATTGGGCCATAGAAAAAGGCGCCACGCACTTCACCCACATTTTCTACCCCCTCACCGGCACCACCGCCGAAAAGCACGATAGCTTTTTACAACCCGATGGTTTTGGCGGCGTTATGGCTTCTTTTTCCGGTTCCATGCTCATTAAGGGCGAGCCCGATGCCTCAAGCTTCCCCTCCGGCGGCGTGCGCTCCACCTTTGAAGCGCGTGGCTATACCGCATGGGATGTGACCAGCCCTGCCTATATTATGGAAAATCCCAACGGAACATTTTTATGTATCCCCACGGTATTCCTTTCTTGGACAGGCATTGCGCTAGATAAAAAAACGCCCCTTTTGCGCTCTAATCAAAGCCTTAACAAAGAAGCGAAGCGTCTCTTAGCTATTTTTGGCATTGAAACAGATATGCCCATTGTGCCCTTTGCTGGCCTTGAGCAAGAATATTTTCTCATTGATGGCAATTTTAACTTTGCCCGCCCCGATATTCACCTTGCCGGTCGCACCCTTTTTGGGGCGCGCTCTGCCAAGGGGCAAGAATTTAGCGATCAATACTTTGGGGTTATTCCCCAGCGCGTGCTTTCCTATATGATGGAAGTGGAGCGCGAGCTCTTTAAGCTTGGTGTGCCCGTTATGACACGCCACAATGAAGCCGCCCCCAGCCAATACGAAATTGCCCCGCGTTATGAGTCCGGCAATTTAGCCGTAGACCATAACCACGCCATTATGACCGTATTACGCAATGTGGCTAAGCGTTATGGCATGAAGTGCCTTTTACACGAAAAACCCTTTGTGGGCATTAACGGCTCTGGCAAGCACCTAAACTATTCTTTAGGCAATGATGCCTTGGGTTCTTTATTTGACCCTGGTGATACGCCGCACGAAAATGCACAGTTTATGGTATTTTGTGCTTGTATGCTGCGCGCTGTGCATAAATACGGCGCTTTACTGCGCGCCACTGTGGCCTCTGCCAGCAATGACCATCGCTTGGGCGCCCACGAAGCGCCGCCAGCTATTATGTCCATCTTCTTAGGCGATCAGCTCACCGACGTATTTGAGCAATTCCGCGCCGGTAAAGTGAAAGGCGCCCGCGGCAAACGCCTTATGAACGTAGGCGTAGATACTTTGCCCCCATTGCCAGCAGATCCGGGCGATCGCAACCGCACCAGTCCCATTGCCTTTACCGGCAATCGCTTTGAATTCCGCGCGCTGGGCTCTAGCATGTCGGCTTCTGGCTCTTTAGCGGCCTTAAATACCATCATGTCTGACTCCATGAGCTACGCTGCAGACTACCTTGAAAAAGCCCTAGCCGATGGTAAAACTGCGCTCAACGACGCTGTGCAAAGCTTTATTCAAGAAGTTATCGAAGAGCATAGCGCTGTTATCTTTAACGGTGATGGCTACTCTGACATTTGGCACAAAGAAGCCGAACGTCGCGGCCTGCCAAACTTGCGCACCACACCCGAAGCTGTGGCAGCTCTTATGTATCCTGAAGTGATAGAGCTGTACGAAAGCCAAAATGTGCTCAGTAAAGTAGAGCTTAAATCGCGCCAAGAAATTCAATTTGAATTATACTGCAAGACCATTCGCTCTGAAGCCATGCTGGTTAAACGCATTGCCAAAACCATCATTGCCCCTGCTGCCATGCGCTATCAAGGCGAGTTAGCCAGCACCTGCGCGAGCCTAAAAGCCATAGGTAAATCTTTTGAAACGCCTACCCTTGATGAAGTGACAGAATACTTGCATAAAATGCAGGCCGCTGTGGTAAAGCTCATGAAGCAATTGGAAAAAGTAGAAAAAATAGAAGACGATTTGCAAGCGCAAGCCAACTTCTATTGCCAAAAAGTTATCCCCGCCATGGTGGAAGTACGCCAATGGGCTGACTTGCTAGAAGGCGTGGTGGCTGATGACTTGTGGGCATTGCCGAATTATCAAGAAATTCTTTTTGGTAAGTAGGTTTTAGTTTTAAAATTTAGTTTTTTTTGTGGGGAGAGGGAACTTTTTGAAAAAAATGCCCTCTCCC
>CAYJND010000045.1:0-14154 GCA_964371565.1 uncultured Desulfovibrionaceae bacterium | reverse complement strand
CTTATTGGGGCGCCTCCGGGGTATGTGGGCTATGATCAAGGGGGGCAGCTTACCGAGGCTATTCGCAAGGCACCGTATTCCTTGGTGCTTTTAGATGAAATTGAAAAGGCGCATCCTGATATTTTTAATGTGCTTTTGCAGGTGATGGATTATGGAACCCTCACCGATAATACTGGGCGAAAGGCTGATTTTCGCAATGTAATCATTATCATGACTTCCAATGCCGGAGTGCGTGAAATGAATGCCAAAAACCTTGGTTTTGCGCAGCAAAGTGCAAGCGATGTGACCTCTAAGGGGCTCAAAGCCGTAGAAAATACCTTTGCGCCGGAGTTTCGTAATAGACTCGACGCCCTTATTCCTTTCCACGCTTTAACTCCGGCTCTTATGGAGCATGTGGTGGATAAATTTGTGGCGCAATTGGCGGCTTCTTTGGCTGACAAAAAGGTAGACATTGTGCTTAGCCCCAAGGCCAAGGCTTGGTTTGCCACTAAAGGTTATGATGCCACCTATGGGGCGCGTCCGTTGCAAAGGTTATTGCGTACAGAGTTAGAAGATGCGCTGGCGCAAGAGTTGCTTTTTGGCAAGCTAGTGAAGGGCGGCTTAGTCACTGTTGATGTGAAAAAAGATGCCTTGCACTTTAGTTTTGGTAAAGTCGGAAAGGCTTAATGCCTAAAATTCTTAGCGCAGATTTATCTTTTCCCCCCACACGGTACAGCACTGTTGATGGTTTGCTGGCTGTGGGGGGGGATTTGTCTTTAGAGCGTTTAATCCTTGCCTATTCGCGGGGTATTTTTCCGTGGTATAGCGAAAATACCCCTATTCTTTGGTGGTCGCCGCCAGAGCGTTGTATTTTGCCCATGCGTCCTTGTGCTTTAAAGGTGTCGCGGCGTTTAGCGCGTAAATACAAGCAATCTATTTTTACTCATACATATAATCAAGCCTTTGAGCGGGTTATTCGCTATTGTGCTGAGGTGCCGCGTCAGGGGCAGGGGAGCACGTGGCTGGTGCCAGAAATGCAAGAGGCCTATATTCATATGCACCGCATGGGTTTTGCGCATTCGGCAGAGTGCTGGCATGAGGGCACCTTGGTGGGCGGAGTGTATGGGGTTATGCTGGGGCGCGCTTTTTTTGGTGAGTCCATGTTTCATCTTGTGCCCGATGCCTCGAAAATGGCGCTTATGACGCTGGTGCAAGAATTGCAAAAGCAGGGGGTTATGTTGCTAGACTGTCAGCAAGATACGCCGCATATGTTGCGCATGGGGGCAGAGGTGGTGAGCCGCGGGCAATTTGAGTATATGTTGCAATTGGCGCTGGGGGAGTAAATCATTTTTTTATGCCTTTTGCGCTTGTATGCATGATGACCTTTTAGGCGCTGGCGGCATCATCGGTCTTTTTTCGAACGCACGTACTTGAGTACGTTTGCGCAGGAAAAAAATAATATAATTCCCTTTATGGCGTAGACGCCTAGGCGTACGATATCCGTAAGGCTCGTACCTCGCCAACGGCTACGCTTCGCGCCCTTTGGGTCGAATCCCCCAAAAAACAACCAGTCGCGCTTTTGTTGCTTACATATTGTGGTGATTCTATCTTTGTACCCTGTAAATGGAGACAAAAACGCGACACCTCGAACTGCCCCCCCGCGCATCGCTGTCGCTCCGCGCACCCCCCTACAGTGCTACGCACAGGGGGGAGAGGTAGGGGAGAGAAAGATTTTGGAAAATGATTTTTCTATTTCAGCACTACCTAAAATATTGGTATCAATTGCATCGATACAAATTGTATTTTAGGCTAGTGCTGAAAATTACTTAGCTAGCGGTGATATATTTTCAACACATCAAATCTTCATACGAGCTAACAAGTGCATGTCATGATAAATTTTTGAAGCTACAGAAGATAAAACTAAATTAACTTATAGGTACCCCAGCCCCATTCACCGTGCGGAGCTAGCAAGTCTAGCAGTGCCGCGTAGGCGTACCGTGTACGCCGTAGCCCTGAAGTAAATCCTTTTGAGCGAAAGCGAAAAAGAGTTACGAAAGGATAGGCCACTGCAGACTGCCAAACGGGGGGAAGCCGGGATTGTAAGGGGCTGGCGAGGGGGGCGAAGCAACCCATGAGCCCCTTACAAAAAAAACTTTATTAAGCGTTAAACTCTTTTGCCTCCACGATGATAGAACTCTAAGTCACCTAAACCCCAAAAGCTCTTTTGTCTTCACGGTGATGAATCTCTAAGCTACAACAACCCCAAAAAAAAGACTGATACCCATAACGAATACCAATCTTTTTTTGTTCTATCTAAAATAGAGCTAGTCTATTCCAACTATATGCAAAAAATAACTATTCAGCCTCTTGGTTATTTTTTTCAATAACACGTCCGCCATTATTTATTTTTTCAAGAAAAGCATCACGACAGTCATAACTACAGAAACGATGAATGGTTTCCCCATTTTTCACAGTAATGCTGCTATCTTTATCAATATAGGTGCCGCATTCGGGGTCTTTAACCATTTCGCCTGTGGCAACTTTTTGCTCCATACTTTCTGTATCGTCTTGTTTTGCCAGTTTTTTCTTAATGTCATTGGCAAAAAGTCTGTACAATACATAACCGCACAGGGCTAAAATAATCCATTTCCACATAATGTTCTCCTTATCTGCAGCTTATTATTGAAATATTTTATTGTCTTGCACACGGTATTCAAACTTTTGCAAAGCTTGCTCCAAGGCATTTTGCGTAAGTAGTGTATCGTGCTCTAGCACATCTCGCAAGGGAATTAACACAAAGGCGCGTTCCATCATGCGAGGGTGGGGCAAAATGCAAAAGGGCTCTTGGCTTTGCTCATGCCCAAAGAGCAATAAGTCTATATCTATAATACGCGGTCCAAAGCGTAGAGCCATGTCGCTTGGGCGTGTTCTGCCAAGTATCTCTTCTAAATGCAGCGTAAAGGTTAAAAGCTTTTGAGCTGTCCACTTAGGTGAGCAGCTTATGCGCACCACTTGATTGCTAAACCACGCTTGATCTTTAAGCTCTTGCGGCTCTGTGTAATATATGGGAGAGCAATCAAGTATTTGTAATCCCTCTGCTTCTTTTAGCAAAGCTGTGGCAGCCTCAAGATTGTGCCTCGTATCCCCTTTATTGGAGCCAAGGCAAAGGTAGGCGCTGGTATTATTTGCCATGAAGACGATCGCTAATATTATTTTTAATCCATTGAGTGTCCAGCCATTCCAGCGGATTTACCTCAATGCCATGCACCAACATGCCAAAGTGCACATGGTCGCCAAAGGCCATGCCGGTAACGCCTGTGGTGCCCACAATGTCGCCCTTTTTAAGCTCTTGGTCTTTATTTACCATGATATTGGTAAGGTGCGAGTAAAGCGACATAAGCCCAAGGCCGTGATCCACCACCACAATATTGCCATAAATACCCAAATCGCCCACAAAAATAACTTTGCCAGTATTGGCAACAGGTATTTTGGCTTGCTTTACTGAGGCAAGGTCATGCCCAAGGTGCCATTGATTATCTATAACCTTACCTTCATATTCATAGGTGCGGTATTCGCCATAGCCAGCACGCGAGGCGGCGCGAGGTAGGGGAATAAAAGATCCTTGCCAAAGTTGTTTGGAGGCAGTTTGCTTGCCAAGGCCATAAAGAAATTGCGTGTTGGCAAAGCGAATGTCGCTATTAATAAGTAAAAAGCGCTCTAAAGGCGTAGCGGCATTGGGGGCTAGCTCTACAAGCTTGGCACTAACGCGATCAAGAAAGGCGTCGGTAATTTTAATGGTATCTTCTTTGAATTTTTTATCAATGGCATGCACGCGCAGGGGTAATTCTACCTGATTTCCGGCTAAATCTTGAGTTTTGAGCACGGGCTTAAATTCTTCTACCTTCATGGTATGGGGAAAAGCCATATAGGCCACATAGGTATTGTTGGCCTGTTTATGACCGGGGAAGAAATGCTCGCCAAGCTGTACCCCCGAAAATCTCACCTCTTCATTAACGCTATAGCTAATGGCTGCACTACCGCCGCGGCGTACATTGGGTGGCAAAGAGCTAATATTTACGCGCGGCGCTTTGGCATCAAGACGTACAGGCAAAATTTCGCTACTGCTATTACCAAGGCCAAAAGAAGCCAGCGAGGCGTCCATGGCTTTCAGCTCTAATTCATATTCGCCTTCAGCCAAAGGAGTGTTGATGGTAAATGCGACGCTTTGCTCCACTTGATAGGGGTCAAAATGCTTAGAAAATACCGAAGTGCTTTGCGTACCTTGATGCAAGAGCACTTCCACCGAGCGCACTTTAGAGGGGTCACTTAGCTTTAAGGTAAGGGTAGCCGTGGGCGAGATGGCACCGGTATTGGGTTCAAGGCTTATGCTTGGCCCTTCGCGATCTTCAAAAAAGAGATAGCCCATATAGCCTAGGCCAGATAAAAAGCAGAGGAAAAATACTGTGGAAAAAAGAGTTTTTATTCTCATAGGGTACCTAAGGGGGTTGAGGTAAATGAATATATTAAGAAGTAGCATATACAATGTATTGCCGCCCTTGTCATTATATGTGGGGAAATAAAAAATAAATGCTATTATTTTAATAAATTAGTGTTTTGATGAGTGGTGTTTGCTCGGTATGCTAAAGGCATGGGTAAAGGCACGGCCTTTTTGCGCCGCGCTTTTATCATTGACTTAGCAAGAGAAATTTGTTTTTAAGGTGTGGTAAACTTTAGCCAGTATTATTTTATGAGATAGGATGTATGCACCAATTTAAAAGCCGTATGGGGATGAAATTTCCCGCTCGTCAAGTGGCACGCCCCGCTGAGCACCCTGCAGTGAGGTCCACTGTTAATGCCATAGATCCTAGAATTTTACGTAATACTATGGTGCGTAATCTTCAAGAAAATGCCGGCATAACTGATACACAGGTCTTAGCTGCCATGAATGCCGTACCTAGGCATGATTTTGTGCAAGAGGCCTTTCGCATGCAAGCGTACGAAGATAGACCCCTGCCCATTGGCTATGGGCAAACCATATCGCAGCCCTCAACGGTGGCGCTTATGACGCAGCTTTTGCGGGTAGAAAAGGGCATGCGCGTGTTAGAAATTGGCACAGGCTCAGGCTATCAAGCGGCGGTGCTGGCGTATTTGGGGTGCCGTGTTTATACGGTTGAGCGCATACCCGAGCTTTTTGCCGCAACGCGTACTTTGCTTATGCAACGTATGCAAATAAAAAATATTTATATGAAAAAAGACGATGGTACCCTTGGCATGCAAGAGGCGGCGCCCTTTGACCGCATCTTGGTAACTGCTGGCGGGCCAGAAATACCCAAACCCTTGGTACGTCAATTGGACGAGGGGGGCATTATGCTTATTCCTGTGGGGGAACAAAAGCGCGCGCAACGCCTTATGCAGGTACGGCGCGAAAAAGGCTCTGTGCTGGTTAAGGATATGGGTAGTGCGGTTTTTGTGGACCTTGTGGGCAGCCACGGTTGGTAGTTTTTTGTAATATTCTTTGGGAGGGAATCCATGTCTTCGTGTTCTTCGTGTTCATCTACATCCTGTTCTTCTGCGGGCGGTGCCAACAAGGGTAATCCTGCCCTAGAAATGCAAGATAAGCTTATTTGTTCTACCTTGGGTAAAATTCGCCATAAGCTCTTTATTATGAGTGGTAAGGGCGGAGTTGGTAAAAGCTCTGTCACGGTAAATACAGCGGCTGCTTTGGCGGCGCGTGGCTTTAAGGTTGGTATTTTAGATGTGGATATTCATGGCCCAAGTGTCCCTAACTTATTGGGTTTACATGCCGGCATAGATATGGATGAAGCAGGCAAATGTATGCTGCCAGCCCGCTATAATGAAAATTTATCCGTAATTTCTATGGATTCTTTGTTGAAAGAAAAGGACAGCGCCGTGCTTTGGCGTGGGCCCAAAAAAACAGCGGCCATTCGTCAATTTGTGGCTGACGTGGCCTGGGGTGAGCTAGACTTTTTGCTTATTGATTCCCCTCCCGGAACCGGCGATGAGCATATGACCATTTTGCAAACCATACCCGATGCTTTGTGTGTGGTTGTAACCACGCCGCAAGAAATTTCTTTGGCAGATGTGCGTAAAGCGCTTAACTTTTTACAGCATGCCAAGGCTAATGTGCTTGGCGTTGTGGAAAATATGAGCGGGCTTTACTGTCCTCACTGTCATGAGGCCATCAATCTTTTCAAAAAAGGCGGCGGCAAAGAGTTGGCCGAGCGCTACGGCTTGAAATTTTTGGGTGATATACCCTTAGACCCTGCCACAGTTGTTGCGGCAGATAGCGGCGTGCCCGTGGTCTTTTTAGAAGAAGAAACACCGGCTAAGCGCGGCTTCTTGGCTCTTGCAGATGCCATCAATCAAGCGGCGGGTAGTAGTCTTGAGGCGCTAGCTAGCAACCACGAATAGCTATAGGAAGTCTCTAGACTCTTTCTAGAGGAACCTATTGCAATAGTAGAAAATTTCTGCTACGGTGACATATTGAACACCATGCAGAGTAAACCATGCAACGATTATAAAAGGGTATGGGGCTATACCATGCAGCTTAACCTAGCTACTAAGATTACATTATTTAGAATACTCATGACACCGCTGATTGTGGTACTGCTCTATTTTGAAGGGCCTGTAATGTGTTTCTTAGCGGCGCTTGCTTTTATAGTAGCTTCTTTTTCTGACTGGGCAGATGGATATATTGCTCGCCGTGAAAACATGGTGACCTCTTTAGGGAAGTTTTTAGACCCGCTGGCAGATAAAGTGTTGATTTGCTCTGTGCTTATTATGATGTCTGGCCTTGGCTGGGTACCTATTTGGGTAAGTATTGTTATTGTTTGCCGTGAGCTTGTCATCACAGGCTTGCGTGCCATAGCCATGGATGAGGGCATAGTGCTGGCGGCAGATAATTATGGAAAAGCCAAAACTTTACTGCAAAGCTTTGCCCTTGTGCCCTTGCTTTTGCATTACCCTGTGCTTGGTTTTGATGTGCAGCCTCTGGGTATGGCTTTATTATATATTGCCACAGCCTTGGCGGTATTTTCTGGCTATAATTATGTGCATTCTTTTTATAAAAATAGCCTTAGCCACACCGCTTAGAGAGAATTTGCATGGTAATGTTTTGGCGCACCTGTATTCTTGTTTTTTTGGGAATACTCAATGTGGTGCTTTTTTATCGCATGGTTTGGGGAGAGGGCGGCATTTTAGCTTTTAATGCTTTACGTCAAGAGCATAGCCAAATGCAGCAAGAACTTGCCCGCGTAGAAGCGCAAAATTTACAATTAAGCAAGGAAATTCGTCTGCTTAAAACAGATGATACCTATGTAGAAAAAATGATACGCCAGCGCCTACATTATGTGCGCGAAAATGAGATATTATACCTGTTTACCGACGAAGCAGACGGATCTAAGCAAGGAGAAGAAGATGCAGGAAAAAATTGATTGGTACCAAGAAGTTGTTGATTTGGAGCCCAGTTCAAAGTTGTTTTTTCCTTTGGCAAAAATGCTTGCTGAGCAAGATGTACCTCGAGCTGTGCAAACCTTACAGCGCGGTCTTGATCGTCATCCTGAATTTATTGAGGCACGTTTTTATTATGTGGAGTTATTGCACATTCATAAAGACACAGCCGACTATGCCGAGCGCTTAAAAGAGCAATTTGCCATTTTATCCCCCATGCTTTCGCGTTATGCGGGCTTTTGGCAAGCGTGGGGCAGTAATTTATTAGACGAAACTGCACAAGGCGGACAAGATAAAGCCTTAGCCGCATCCTTTTTGGGGGTTATGTGCGCCCACGATACGCTTTCTTTTGCGCAAATTTTCGCTGCGGGTTTACGCAGTCTTGCCGCGCAAGAGGCCAGTGGGGAGGCTACGCAAAAAGCAGTGCCAGCCCAAAAAATAGCGTCAGCCCAGGCTCAAAGTCAAAGCGCGCAGGCTCAAGCTAAACAGGCTCCAGTTAAAGCCGTACAAACTAAGCCCGCACCTACTATCAAGGTTACCCCTGCACAACCGCGCACCGTATCTGGCAAAATAGAACCCAAAGCTGTGGCTCAGCCGCGAATAGTTATTAAAAATGCAGAAAGCATAAAGAAAGCCACAGAAAAATTAGAACAAATGCCTATCTCGCAAGAAAATGATGCAGAAGAGAGCGGCAATGATACCATACTTTCTTTGCGCACACGCTCCATGGCAGATGTGCTGGCAGAACAAGGTGATTATGCTGCTGCACTTGAAATTTATACAGAATTGATGCAAAGTGCGCAAAGTGCAGATGAGAAGCAAGAATTAGAGGCAAAAATGGTAAGCTTAGAAGCCATGGGTTCTGAACCAGAAGACATGCTTGCTGAGCCAGAAGTAAAAGCCCCGTCAGCTGGCAATGAAAGAGTTATTTCGGCTCTGGGTGCCTTGGCGGATCGTTTAGAAGCTCGTTTGCATTCTTAGGCGTTAACATAGCTATTTTTCTAGCAAAAAAAGACAAGGCGTAAAGGAATAAAAAATGTCGATACAAAAAACAATGCTTGGAGCACTCTTATGCATTGCCATGCTGGGCACCCTTGGGTGTAGCTCTAATCAAACCACAAAGGATATATGGAAAGATACCAAGAGCATTTGGTATAGTAATGTCAATGTGCCTGCTTCCATCGATTATGACGATACAGGCTCTTTAGACGATTATGAAGAAAAGCTTTCCGCAAGCCTTATGGGTATGGATGCGCAAATTAGCGCTTTAGAAAAAATTATGAGCAATGCCGATAAACCCCCAACGCAGGAGTTTATTGCATCGCTATTTACTCGTTTTCCTTGGCTTTCAGGCTTTAGCGGTATTAAGGCCGATGGCACTCTTATTGGTCAAGTGCCAGGTGCCCCCATTAAGGCTTTAGATTTTTATCCTTTATTAGAAGAAGATGCTAAGCAAAATGCAAGAGCTTTGCGTGGCTATGTTCAAGATACAGCCATGGGCCCAGAAGTCTTTATGGCAACGCCTTTGTATGATGCTCATTCTTTCTTGGGTATTGTAACTGTATACTTTGATATGCGCGCCTTATTGTCTTACTCTGCTAGCCCTGAAGAGCTTGTTATTCTTGCGCCCAATGCTTTATTGTGGGCCGGCAAATACGACTTTGCCAGCACCCCTTTGTCTGGCATAGCGTGGGATACTGTTGTGCTTGAAGAAAGTTCCGGCACGGTAACTTCTGCCACGGGTTCTTTTTATTGGACAGTGCGCTATATTGGCAATATGCCCCTTATTTTTGCTGTAGCCATGGATGAGGGATCTTTTGGTCTCAAAGAAAATCTGCGCACCGGCCCTACCGGTAATGGTCCTTTCCCTGAGCCACGCGCTTTAAAGTTGCCACCAGAGCCAGAGCTTGAGCCTATCCCCATGGCTAAGCCTAAGCCTCAGCGCCGTGTGCAGCGTCCGGCACCTGCATTGCCAGCAAGCTTTACGCCTCCGCCAGAGGAGCCTATTGAGCCTGTGCGTATGCCTTCGCCCTTTGGTAATAGAAGGCCTGCAACTGAGACTGCCCCAGAAACTGCTCCAGAAGCAGCACCAGAAACAGCTTCCGAGACAGTACCAGAAGCTAGTCCAGAGCAGACAACTGAGCAGGCCACTGAATCTGCACCAGAAGCCGCACCAGAGCAGGCACCGGCACCAAGCAGCGTACAGCGCCCCAGTCCCTTTGGGCCACAATAATAACGAACACTGGGCTTTAAGAATGGCTTAAAGCTCAGTTTTATGTATATAAAACGATACATACACAGTGCTAAGGGGCAAGGCGCAAACCTTGCCCCTTATTTTTAGCGAGGAAGAGAAGTTATGCCAGAAATTACCGTTACCGAGCATTTGCTCTTGCACCAAAAGCGTAGCCCTTATGCCACAGGGCAGTTTACGGCGCTTTTGTATGATTTGATTTTGTCAGGAAAGATCATCTCTCGCCGTGTGGCAAAAGCTGGTCTTTTAGATATTTTGGGTGGCACCGGTGCTGTGAATGTGCAAGGCGAACAAACCCAAAAGCTCGACGAAATTGCCAACAACGTGCTTATATATCGCATGCAGCGTTGTGGTAATCTCTGCGCCATGGGTTCTGAAGAGGTAGAAGAGCTTATTGGCATTCCCGATGATTTTCCTCATGGGGAATATATTCTTATGTTTGACCCTTTAGATGGTTCCTCAAATATTGATGTAAATATCAACGTGGGTACCATTTTTTCCATTTTGCGCAGACCCAAGGGCAATACCGGCGAAGCCACCATGGACGAAGTGCTGCAAGCAGGCACACAGCAAGTGGCTGCGGGCTATATTTTGTATGGGCCATCCACCATGCTTATTTTATCCACAGGGCAAGGGGTGCATGGCTTTACCTTAGACCCAGAAGTGGGCGAATTTCTTTTATCTCACCCCAATATTACCATGCCAAGACGTGGCAAAGTGTATTCTGTCAATGAAGCCTATTGGCACTATTGGGACGATGCCGCCAAAAAAAGTGTGGAATGGTTTAAAAATCCTGAAGCTGAACACGGCGCCAAATATTCTGCCCGTTATGTGGGCTCCTTGGTGGCAGATTTTCACCGCACCTTATTACAAGGCGGCATTTATATGTATCCTGGCGATATACGCAAGCCAGAGGGTAAATTACGCCTCACTTATGAGGCCGCGCCCTTGGCCTTTTTGGTAGAACAAGCCGGCGGCAAAGCCACCAATGGTGTGGATCGCATTTTAGAAATTACGCCAAAGTCGCTGCATCAGCGCACGCCTTTATTCATTGGTTCTGCTGCTGAGGTGGATGATGTGAGCGCTTTTTACAAAGAAATGTACGGCTCTTTAGTGGTATAAGGCAGTAAATATCTGTGATTTGTTTAGGAATAGAAAGCTCTTGTGATGAAACAGCTTTAGCGCTGGTACAAGAGGGTAAAATACTTGCTTCGGTACTTGCCACCCAAGTAGAGCTGCACGCTTTATTTGGGGGGGTAGTGCCAGAGCTGGCCTCGCGCGAGCATTATAGATTTATGGGGCCTTTATACGATGCCCTATTGGCAAAAGCTGGCATAAAGGCGCAAGATGTGGACGTTTACGCCGTATCGCGCGGGCCGGGGCTTTTGGGTGCCTTGCTTGTGGGGGTGTCTTTTGCCAAGGGTTTAGCCCTTGCCAGTGGTAAAAAAGTGGTGGGTATTAACCATTTACACGCCCACCTTTTGGCGGCAGGCTTAGAGCAAGAGCTTCATTTCCCTGCCCTTGGGGTTTTGGTTTCTGGGGGGCATACCCATGTGTATAAAATGCACAGCGCCACTTCTTTTGAAGTGCTTGGGCGCACCTTAGACGACGCCGCCGGTGAAGCCTTTGATAAAGTGGGTAAGGTGCTAGGTTTGGCCTATCCTGCAGGGCGTATATTTGATCAATTATCCCAGCGTGGGCATGTGGCGCAAAAGGGCAAGCCGCTTTTTCCGCGCCCCTTTGTGGATAATGACCATATTGATTTTTCTTTTAGCGGTTTAAAAACTGCGGCAACGCTGTATATTTCGCAGCATCCAGAGGTGCTTGAGCCTTTCACCGCGGTGGAAGACGCCCCGCAAGCTTTGTGCGATATGTGCGCAGCCTTTACCGCCGCTGTGGTAGATACTTTGTGCATAAAAACTGAAAGAGCCTTACAAGCCCATACAGATATTCAAAGCCTTGTTCTTGCTGGTGGCGTGGCGGCTAATTCGCATTTACGCGCCAAGATGCAAGCATTAGCCAGCGCTAGGGGCTTGCATTTTGCTGTGCCATCACCGCTTTTGTGCACCGATAATGCCGCCATGGTGGCTTATGCTGGCTGGTTGTATGCATCGCAAGGTTTGTATCACGAGCTTAATTTTGAAGCTGTGGCACGCGGGCAGGTTATTCCCGACGATGTTTTGCGCGGGTAATTTTACGCGTAAATTGATGTGATATATGGGGCAAGAGGCTTGACAGCACGTCTTTTGAAAATTAGACTATTGTCCTAAGCTAAAGTTATGGCTTTATTGTATACTATGTAATTGGGTTTAATTATTTTATTATTAAATAACAACTGTTTAAATAGGAGAACCTCTTATGGCTACACAAGTTACTGACGCTACTTTTAATGACAGTGTGTTAAAGTCTGATATTCCTGTGCTTTTAGATTTTTGGGCTCCTTGGTGCGGTCCTTGCCGTGCGGTAGGCCCTATTGTGGATGAGCTTGCTAAAGAATATGAAGGCAAGGTTTTTATTGCCAAAATGAACGTGGATGAAAATCCCAATACCCCTACAAAATTTGGCATTCGCGCCATCCCTACCTTAATCATCTTTAAGGGCGGCGAAGTGGTAGAACAAATCACCGGCGCTGTAACAAAAGACGCCTTAAAAGAAAAGCTCGATACTAAGGCTCTTGCATGAGTATCTATGATGCCATAATTGTGGGCACAGGCCCTGCAGGTATCACAGCAGCGCTTTATATGGTGCGTTCTGGGTGCACTGTGGCTCTTATAGAAAAGCTTACCCCTGGCGGGCAAGTTTTACAAACAGAGTCCATCGAAAACTACCCAGGATTTCCCAAAGGTATTAAAGGCTATGAACTTGCCGATGCCTTTGCGGCGCATTTAGATGAGCTTGAGCTTGATCGCTTCACCGAAGCTGTAACCAGCATAGAGCCAAGTCTTGACGGCTCTGGTTTACACACCGTGCTTATGGGCGAAAAAAAGCTTGAAGCACGCACGGTTATTGTGTGCTCCGGTGCCATGCACAGGCATCTTGGCGTAGAAAATGAGCTGAAACTTAATGGACGCGGTGTTTCTTATTGCGCCATTTGTGACGGTAATTTTTATCGCGGTTTAGAAGTAGCTGTGGTAGGCGGCGGAAATACCGCCCTTGAAGAAGCCTTATATCTATCTAAGATAGTAAAAAAAGTGCATCTTATTCATAGAAGAGAGGAATTTCGCGGCGCCAAGGTGTATTTAGATCGCCTAGAAGCTGCGGAAAATGTGGAAATTATACGCAATACCGTGGTCACTGCCATTCATGGTGAGACCGCTTTAACTGGTCTAACCCTTGAAAATGTCAAAGACAAAAGCAGCTCAGAGCTTAGCGTAGACGGCTTCTTTGTCTTTGTGGGCATTACACCGTATGTGGATTTTGTGCCAGATGCTGTGCAAAAAGACCAAAGCGGATTCATTCATACCGATACGGAAATGCGTACTAACATCCCCGGTATTTTTGCCGCTGGGGATATTCGCTCTAAACTTTGCAGGCAGGTAAGTACGGCTGTAGGTGATGGTGCCACCGCCGCGCAAGCTGCTTTCCTTTACGTGGAAGAACATAATGTATAAAAAATCTTTGCACATGCTGTGTGCTTTTGTGGCTATGGTTTGGCTTTCTGGTTGTGGTGTTATTGACTATTTTTATTTGCCCCCGCCAGAAGATACTGCCCAAGAGCTTTTTGAAACTGCCAACGATGATATGGCAGATAAAAACTACGTGGCCGCCGCCGAGCGCTATAATAGATTGCGCGATGACTATCCCTTTAGCCCTTACACCTTGCAAGCAGAGCTCTCTTTAGGCGATGCCTATTTCCTTGATGGAGAATATGCCGCCGCTGTGGAAGCCTATAAAGATTTTGAATCTTTACACCCACGTCATGAGTCCATACCCTATGTACTGTACCAAATTGGTGCAGCGCGCCTCAAAGGCTTTATCTCCATAGATAGACCCACCAATGATCTGCAAGAAGGCTACGAATATTTTGACCGCTTGGTGCAAAGCTACCCTGGCACAGAATATGCCAATACAGCTCCTGCCCATATGAAAGAAATTCGCAAACTTATTGCTGAACACGAAGTCTATGTAGGTGACGTATTCTTTAATATGGAACAATACGGCCCAGCATGGCGCCGCTTTAGCTATGTGGTAGAAAACTTTAAGGACGTGCCAGAAGTAACCGAACACGCCCAAAAGAAAAGCTTAGCCGCCTATCACGAATATTCTAAAGAAGAAAATAAAGAAATTCTCGAAAAGCGCGAAGGCTCTTGGAAAGATTGGTTCGAGTGGTTATAAGTTTTAGAAATGTATAGTTAAAAAGCCCCCGTAGAGTTTTCTGCGGGGGCTTTTTAGTTTCTTGTTTCTTGTTTTTTTGTTTTTAATTTTTTGAGGGGGGAGGGGTACTTTTGCTAGCG
>CAYJND010000044.1:0-14699 GCA_964371565.1 uncultured Desulfovibrionaceae bacterium | reverse complement strand
CACCGAAGGTGACTTTGTGGAAGCTGGCGAAGCCCTCACCGAAGGCTACCCAGAATTGCATGACATACTACATACCCGCGGCGAAAAATACCTCGCTCGCTACCTTGTAGATGAAATCCAAGAAGTGTACCGCTTCCAAGGCGTAGGTATCGACGATAAGCATATCGAAGTTATCGTGCGTCAAATGCTGAAAAAAGTTAGCGTTATCGATCCAGGCGGCACAAGCTTCCTCGTAGGCGAACAAGTAGATAAAAACGAATTCAGAGTGGAAAACCAAAAAGCTAAGCTTGAAGGGCGTACACCCGCCACCGCTGAGCCGCTGGTACTTGGTATTACCCAAGCTTCGCTTACTACTTCTAGCTTCATCTCAGCTGCGTCTTTCCAAGAAACCACCAAGGTGCTTACCGAAGCTTCCTTGCGCGGCAAAATGGATTACCTGCGCGGCCTGAAAGAAAACGTTATCGTGGGTCGCTTGATCCCCGCTGGCGCTGGTTACCGCGAATATGTGCATAGCGAAATTCACGTGCCAGATCAAAAAGAGCGTCCAGACAAATTCCTTGAGGAATTAGAAGATAATCCCATTATGGTGAATATCGAGTCTGAATAATATACAAAGAGCCCTGCCCAGCAGGGCTTTTTTATGGGATTTAAGGGGCGCTGTAGCTTAGAGATTTATCGCTGTGGTGGTGAAAGAGCCTTTTGGGTTTAGATAGCTTAGAGATTTATCACCGTTGTGGTGAAAGAAAACTTTTGGGTTTAGGTAGCTTAGAGATTTATCACCGTGGAGACAAAAGAATTTAACGCTGCATAAAAGTTTTTTTTCGTAAGGGGCTCATGGGTGGCTTCGCCCCCCTCGCCAGCCCCTTACAATCCCGGCTTCCCCCCATTTGGCAGTCTGCAGTGGCCTTTCCCTACGTTATCTTTTGTCGCGTTGCGCCAAAAGGATGCACTACGGGCAGGGCAAGCCAAGGTCTTGCCCTGAGGCACTGCTAGACTTGCTAGCTCCACGCGGTGACTAAAATTATTTTTATCTATACATTCAATTACTGTAATGGGGCTTGCTAGCCATGCAGTGCAGTTAACACAAAGAAATACCAATAGAAAAATTGTATGACATTATATATTTCACGCTACTACCCTATCTTTAGTTTGGATTGCCGCACTTCGCTCGCAATGACAGTGCCCAAGAACATGTAAGATCTTGAAAGTACACTACAAAAATCTTTCCACCCCCTACCTCTCCCCCTTGTGCGCAGCACTATAAGGGGGATGTCATGACGCGAAACGCAGTGAAGCGGAAAGACAGGGGGATACCTTCGAGGCGTCGCGTTTTTGTCTCCGCTTACAGGGTGCAAAGATAGAGTTACCGCAATTTGTAGGCAACAAAAACGCGACTGGTTGGTTTTTGGGGGATGTATTTAAATTTTCAGATTTTAGGCGCTGGCAAAGAAGCGGTCTTTTTTCGAAGGCAGAGCGTATATGAATACGTGCGTTCGGAAAAAGACCGATGATGCCGCCAGCGCCTAAAAGATAAATTTTGGATACAGGGCGCAAAAGTCATACCACACTATAAACCAAATACTTCACCACCACTCCCACAGTCTGGATTGCCGCGCTTTGCTCGCAATAACAAGGGCGGAGTTGGCAGTAACTGCAGCGAATTTCGCGATGACACAAACAATGCGTGCTGTGCAGTGGCTGAGCACATGCAGGGTGTAAAAAGCATATCCCTCCGACGGCTTCGCCGCCACCTCCCTTAAAAGGGAGGCTTTACAAAAAAACATATCCCATCCCCACCTTACATACAAAAAACATAAACAGCATTTTTTCACCACATAAATACACCACATTGCAACACTAAAAATAAAACTCCTTTTTTTCTCCTCCACACCTTCCCCCATCTTGACAATATGTATCAAAAGGTATATTTCGTTCTTTGGCGAAATATAGGAGGTATTATGTTTCACTTTTGCAATATAGCTAAAGCCATGGGCGACGAAAACAGAGTGCGCATTCTTATGGCTTTGACTAAATACCCTTTATGCGTGTGTCAGCTCACGGCCTTATTAGATTTAGCGCCATCTACCACGTCAAAGCATTTATCAATTTTGCGGCAAAGTCAGCTCATCGAATGCTTCAAAAATGGACGCTGGGCCTATTATCAACTTCCCGCACAGCCAGCCAATACCAGCCTTGCCATGGCTCTGGCCTGGCTGCAAGAAAGCCTTGCAAACAATGCCAAAGTGGCAGAGGACAATGAGCGCCTTAAAAAAGTTTTACATACAGTAAAATGCGCTCACATTCACGAACATATGCAAGATATGGATCACTCTGCCTATATACACAGCCTTGCAGACGATGGCGATACAAACACGGCAGACACAGCCAACAACACCACGGAAAAACCATGAAATATTTTTACAAAGTACATAAATTACACTGCAGCGGCTGCGCTGCGCGCATAGAAGAAAGCCTCTTAAACCTAGACGGGGTAGAAGGCGCAAGCATTGATATGGACACACGCAAATTGCGCCTCGAAAGCAGCCACGAAATTTCACTAGAAGTTATGAACCCTCTGGTCAATGCCATTGAAAGAGGCACCTATCTTGAACTTATAAGCGACGAACAAAAAAGCGCCCCTAACATACCATCTGCTTGCGCTGAGGGCTGCAACTGCGCACATGACCATCATCACGACAATGATTATAATCACGATCATCATGACCACGACCACGACCATGATCACGAACACGGCCCCAGCGTACAAACCATGGTCATGTGCTTTGTGCTTATGACCATAGGCCTTTTGGCAGAACACTTTGTGCCCGCAGTGCAAAATAGCCCCACCCTAGAGCGCGTAGTCATTTTATTTTGCTTTGCCCTGCCCTATGTACTGTGCGGACATTCCGTACTTCTAGAAGGATGGAATTCGTTTAAGAAAAAAGACTTTTTTAATGAGTTCACCCTCATGGGCGGCGCTACCATAGCAGCCATCATCATTGGGCATTTAGAAGAAGCCGTGGGCGTTATGCTCTTTTATTGTATTGGTGAATATGTGCAAGAAAAGGCCGCCGGTAAATCGCGCCATTCCATTCGCGCCTTGCTAGCTACCAAACCCTCCACAGCACACGTTTGCGATGCCAAGGGGCATAATGTTAAAGATATGGATCCAGAAAATGTGGCTTTGCACAGTTATGTGCTAGTGCGCCCCGGTGAGAAAATTCCCTTAGATGGCGTGGTGGTAGATGGCACCTCAGAGGTAGATACCGCCCCCCTTACCGGCGAATCCATGCCGGTGCTCGCAGAAGAAGGGCGCCATGTGTTCGCAGGATGTATCAATAAAGATAGTGCTTTAGTTATACAAGTTACGGAAGTTTTTCAAAATACCTCTGTGGCGCGTATCTTAGAAATGGTAGAAAGCGCCAATGCGCGCAAAGCCCCCACCGAGCGCTTTATTTCGCGCTTTGCCAGATATTACACCCCCGCCGTGGTGGCAACGGCAACGCTGGTGGCGCTTTTACCGCCCCTTTTTGGTGCAGGTACCTTTTCTGAATGGACCTATAAAGCCTTGGTGCTTTTGGTGGTATCTTGCCCTTGCGCTTTAATTATTTCCATCCCGCTGGGGTATTTTGGCGGCATTGGCGCGGCCTCTCGTCGCGGTATCTTGGTCAAAGGTGGCTATGTGCTTGACGCATTGCAACATGTTAAGGTGGCGGCCTTTGATAAAACAGGCACCCTCACCCACGGCACTTTTAGCATTACCCACTATCAAACAGCATCAAAGGTGAGCGAGGCAGATCTCATTGCCTGGGCTGGCCTTGCAGAAAGCCGCTCCAATCACCCCTTAGCCAAGGCCATTGTTAAGGAATGCTTACTAAAACATGGTAGCATGCGCCCCACACAGCAATTGCATGTACAAGAAGTGCCAGGCAAGGGCGTTATAGCCGAAGCCGATGCCGACACCATTGTGGTGGGCACGCTGGAATTTTTACAATCCATGCCCCAAATACAAGGGGTGCCCGACAAAGCCAGCTTAGAGGCGCTCACCCATGAGGGAGGCAGCTTAGCCTTGGTGGCAAAAAATAATATCTATATGGGCTGCCTTGTGGGCGCAGACACCTTACGCCCCGAAGCGGCTGAGGCATTAAAAAATCTGCGTGCAGAGGGCATAGTTACCCTTGCCATGCTCACCGGTGATCACGAGGCCGGCGCCCAGCATATGGCAAAGCACTTGCCGTTAGATGTGGTTAAGAGCCGTCTTTTGCCGCAAGATAAAGCGCAAATATTAGAAAGTCTTGCCCCTGCAAAAGAAACGCTTTTCATGGGCGATGGCATTAATGATGCCCCTGTACTGGCCACAGCCGGCGTTGGCATAGCCATGGGCGGCCTTGGCTCTGAAGCAGCCATTGAAACCGCCGACGTGGTTATTTTGGACGATAGCCCTGCCCGTGTGCCAGAGCTTTTGCGCATTGCCAGCAAGACCAGACAAATAGTATGGCAAAATATCATTATGGCGCTGAGCATCAAGGGGCTTTTTGTCTGCCTCGGCATTGTGGGCGTTTCTGGCCTGTGGGAAGCCGTTTTTGCCGATGTGGGCGTAGCCTTATTGGCAGTGCTTAATGCTACCCGCGCCACGCGCTAAGACTGCTGACATAGTCTACTGGGGGGAAAACCTTTTTTGAAAAAAAGGTTCTTCCCCCAGAGCCGCTCTGCTCTCGATTTACGTAATTGCTCGTTCCTCGCAAACGTAAACGGCTTCGCCGCCCTTTGGGTCGGCCTTTCCAAAAAACTTTCATGGCGGCAGCATATTAGCTTTAATAGTAAATGTACTGCGCAGCAAAAATTATAAATTAAATGTTCTCATTTTTTGTGTATATACTACGAGCAAACATGCTTATACCCAAGCTTTACCCTTATGAAAAAGCCTTTTGTATTGACACCTTAGAGCATTACGCATACAATGTAATTCTTGTATAATTTTTCAGGAGTTTATATGCGCACAGAAAAAATCACCCTAGGTTCCCTAAGCCTAGAATTACCCGTAGTCCCCCTACCTAATTTACCCATTAGCATTATAGTTTTTGACAGCCTTGGCAAAATGCAAATTATTCAGGATATAGCCAAAGAAGCCGTGGCTACTTTTGTAAAGCCCGATTGCATTGTGACCCCAGAGGCCAAATCTATACCTTTGGCACAAGAAATGGCACGTCTATGGGGCATTGAATATTTTGTGCTGCGCAAAGCCCACAAACTCTATATGAAAACAGCCAAAAGCATTGATGTAGAGTCTATCACCACATCTGGCGGGCAAAAGCTTTGGTATGACCTTGAAGATGTAAAAGCCTTTAAGGACAAAAAAATTATGCTCTTTGATGATGTTATTTCCACCGGCGGCACATTGCGCGCCCTTTTACAATTTGTAGAAGAAAATGAATTAAGCCTTTCTGGCATTGCTACCATCTTTTTAGAGGGCGACAGCCTTAACGTAGAAGAACTACGCCAAAAATACAACAACTTTGAATATTTAGGCTATCTTCCCCTTTTAGAAAATAATTAATTCTGTTTTAAGCTTTAAAAAAATGCAGTGAGAAAATTTTTCACTGCATTTTTTTTGTATTTTTTTCTATTTTTTCCAGACCCTGCTTTTAATGAATATAATAAAAATTACAATAGCTTATTATTCCACCTCATCTGCGCACAAAAAAGCACAAGCCCAAAGCAAAAGCGCCGTAGCGCCCCCTAAGACCGCCAATAGATAGCATGCAGGCTAAGCATGTGACAAAAAACACTTTATATAAAGGCTCTTACACATAAAAAAATAAGAGTGAACACCCGCACAAGAAATAGGCATTTACACCTTTGATATCAATACATTATCAAAACACGCTGCAATGAAAATATTTAGTCATTACTAAAACATAAGCCAGCGCCTCTGGTGAATGTGAAAAAACACCCATAACTAGCTATGATAATTTTATATTATCAAAACAATCATTTTAAAACATTTGTTATGTTTTTTTGTATACCCTATACAATAAGCCATGGGTTACGAAAAACTCAACTAGACACAAATTGACAAAAAAGCGTCTTAACCAAAGCGCAATGAACAACTCTCAAACCATTAAGGAGAACAACCATGGATTTACAAACAACCGTTATCGCTGTAACTGCTTTTTTTAGTCTTGCCACTGTTCTAACTGCCCTTTATGGCGTTCGCGCTTACGGCAACAAATAAGACATTCACTAAAGCAATTCACTTCTGCGGGCTAGCCAAAAAGCCCGCAGAAAGAATAGCCCCCCCCCTAATTTGAGGAGAAGAGCCATGTGCAAAAAACAAAATTTCTTTTATTTCCTTTTACTCTCTTCCATGATACTTGTGCTCTTAAATACGGTGCTCACCCCAAGCACACAAACTATTTTGCAGCAAAACAGCCAAATAATTTCACAACTCTAACAAGAAGAGCACAATGACCCTACGCTATATGGAAGTTTTTTTGCAGCTAGCCAAAACGCCCAATATGCGTGATGTGGCTCAGCGCCTTTTTCTCTCGCAAGCGGCAATTTCCAATGCCTTACGAGATTTTGAAGCAGAAATTGGCACAGAACTTTTTGACCGCGTGGGTCGTGGCATTCGCATAAACGCCAAAGGGCGCTTGCTCGAAAAACGCCTTGCCCCCCTCTATCACCAGCTCAACAACGTGTTGTCTTTGCTTTCTAGCGAAGACCTTTTTGGCAAAATGCACGTGGGCGCCTCCCTTACCTTAGCCAATTGGGTTATTCCGCAAGTCTTGTACGACATGAAGATGCACTATCCCCATGTGGAACTAGATTGTACCTCTGGTAATACCAGCGAAATAGTGCAGCAAGTAAAACAAGGGCAGTTGGATATGGGCTTTGTAGAGGGCGATGTGCAAAGCGTAAGCCTAGCCATTACCCCCATAGGGCAAGAAGAGCTGGTGGTGGTAACCGCTGATAAAGAATTAGCCAGCCAGCCGCGTAGCATAGAAGAGCTTATGCAGCATTTTTGGCTATTGCGTGAAGCAGGTTCTGGCACACGCGAAACACTTTTTCGCTCGCTCACCCCACTTGGTCTGCGCCCCCAAAACTATTTGGAATTAGCACACACCGACGCCATTAAACATATTTTGCCCAATGCCGGCACCCTATCTTGTGTTTCACCTCTGGTTATGAAGCAAGAAATAGAGGACGGCAGTCTTTTTGTTATACCCATCAAAGATATGCACTTTACACGTATGTTTTACTGTATTGAGCGCCAAGAAAGCAAAGCCAGCCCTTTACGCGAAGCTTTATTTAGTGAATTAAAAAAGCGCCTCAGCATCTAATATTTTATATTTTCTCCTTACAGTTACATTACTTAGGTCTGATGTAAAAGCACTGCTGTTCATTTCATCAACGCCCATTGCATTTGCCATAAATTCTAAGCTCACGTGCTAAGGTTCGCAGCGCGTAGCATCAAAGGCCATAAAACAGGCATCTCTTTCCTAGGCTACGTTTATACCATAGTCATATAAAAAACCCTGCCGCAGACTAGCAGCAGGGTTATATTTTTTATTCATCGTCCCAATCTAAACTCTTTTTTAAGTGCTCATAGGTTTGCTCATACACCGAGAAGAGCTTTTCAAAGCGAGTTTCCTCGTTATTTTCTAGCTTTTTCTCTATGCGATGGCTTTCATCCCACAGCATGGGCAGCCCCACGGTGCTGGCAGAGTTTTTTACCGAGCGTACAATGCGCAGCACATCAGAGCTATTGCCGTCACGTATGACTTGGCGCAAGCGCTTCACCTGCTCAGGATAAAAGCGCACCCACATAGAACACATATTGCGAATAAGTGTTCTATCTTTTTGAGAGTTTTCCATGGCCATTTTTACATCAAAAAGCTTATGCTTAATGTTTTCAAAATCCGTCTTGGCTAAGAAAGTATTACCGTGGAAAATTCTATTATCTTGGGTGCGCAATACCATGCGGCACACTTTGGATGCCACAGCGGCATCACGAGGAAACTCATTCATGGTGGAAATATTAAAGTGACGCAACACATCCATATCGCCCTGCACTATATCTTCTGAAATAATAACAATGGCCACAGGCTTTGAGCCCAATTGCTCTAAATAGCGAATGCGCGTAGCCGTATAGGTTACATCTAGGTCTTGCAGCTCACGTAAAAGCACCACAGAAATAGTATGGTCTTTAGTATCTACGGCCTTAAAAATGGCATCCGCCGTACTCATAAGTTGCACATCTATTTTTTCTGCAGCAAAAATGGTCTTCATTTTATCTGTAAGTTGCGAAATGCCCGAATCACCAATAATAATAGAAATGGGCTGTTCTTCTATAATGGGGGCTTTAAAGTCGAGCTCTATGAGGGGATTACCGGGCAAAGGCACCGGTGCATCCACGGGTTGGTGCGGGCTATCTTGCTCCGGAACGTGCCCTTGCGCCTGGCTCGGCATCTGGCCCAGAATCTGGCCTTGCTGACCTTGCTCGTCCTGATCTGCCAAGGCGCTAGCAGATGATGCGCCTACTTTTCTGGTACCATTGGCAATGCGCTGGGCTCTGGCATCAGCTTGCTTTTTTTCCATGGAGGCTAAAAGCTCAGCACGGGCCTGCTTCATATCGGCTTGGGCTTGATTAAGGCTAGAGTCAATACGCTTTGCCCCCCGCTCTGCCTGTTGCATGCCAGGTGCATTTTTCACCGCGGGTACATCTTGCTGGGCTTGCACCAAACCTTGCTGTACCTCTTGAGCCCCTTGCTGCGCCTTGTGTAAATTATGCGCCACCTGCTCTAAAACTGGCTCGGCATTAAAGGAACGCTTGGCGGCGCGCGAGGTCGTTGTGGTATCATCTCCCACTAGCTTAACCTGTGCCAAAAGCTCAAAAATGGCTCCATCGGCTTTATTTTTGGTGAGGGTAACATTACCATTTAAAAAGGCAGCTATATCAATTAGCGGCTTTAAAGCAAGTTTAGGGCGCGAGCTAAACGAGGCATCTTGAGAGCGCATAAAGCCCTTTTCTTCTGTAATAATATAGCCCTTGCCTGTATCTTCCACTTCTATAAGCAAATGTATGGGCATTTGATGCAAATTTTTTGCATCCAATTGCATGGGCCTATCAGTGGCAGCGCGCACACGCACCTGCACACTACCGCTATGAGTATGGGTTACCGATTCTTTGAGTATGCGCGTTATAACTTGGCGTAAATGCAGTGCATCGCCAAGCACATATTCGGGCACGCCCAAGTCTATATCTAGCTGTAAATGCAGCTTTTTTTCTTTACATGTAGCGTAAAAAAGCTGCAAACATTGTTGCAATAACGTTTCCACATGAAAGACCTCTTCATAGCCCTCGCTCTTACCCGGCACCTCATTGCCCGTAAGCTTCATGGCAGAATTGACCAATTCGCTATTCATGGCCTGCAATGCCAATAACAGCTCGCCGCTTTGAGCCGTATCGCCCCCTTGTTGCAAGCTGTGCAATATGCGCGATACATTGCCAAGCAAGACTTCCATCTCATGCCCCATGGTATCGAGCATGGATTTTGATGCGGCTAAATCGTCACCTTGCAAACTGTACTTGCGCCATAATCTGCATAAAAAGAGATACAATAACACTACTATAACCGAGGCTAAGATAAGACAGTATAAAAACAAATTAGCCTTTTCAAAGCGCTGGTTTAATACATACATTTTAGGATCTGTTTCTACAACAACAGCTCCTATAAGCTCACCAGATTGCACATTGGTATGGCAGGTAACGCAAGAGCTTAAAGCAAAAATAGCGCGCACATAGTGGTACTTTCCAAGGTCGTCAAAATATTGAAACCTATCTTGCATGCCATCTTCTGCCATGCTTATGACAGCAGAATTATCCACTGGTTTTGGAAAATTATCTGCATTTTTGGGGGTATTACTGACAAAGCGCACACGTATGCCATTGGCAAATTCATTTTCTAATTTATGCGCTAGCTCTAAAGGCACAGCCATGGTAAGATTTTTACCATTAATGGTGGCGGTGGCCCCTGGCAAATAGCTTTTGGTTTCTTGAGGGCCTGTAATAAACACTTCTTTTTTGGCATCAAACCAAGAAAAAATTTCAAAAATTTGCTGGCCCACACGGCGAGAGTTATCTTTTATTTCATTTGTAATATCATTATCATAGGAAGTATAATGCACATACACATACCCCAAATAGCCTAGCCAAGCAAAAACCAAAACAAGGCCTAGCAAGCTGTATTTTTTAAATGAATGTTTCATACCACCCCTCCATACTATACGGTTAAACCTACTTTACCCTCTTCATTTTACTCGCTGCCCTAGCCAAGACAGCGAGCTGCGAAGGGGGAGTGATTTATTACGACTTTAAGGCTTGATCCGCTTGCTCTTGCGGCACATAATTACGCATGGCTGGACGCGAAGCTATAAGCTTTTTCAAAAAGACATCTTCGGGTAAGGGTTTAGAAAAGTAATAGCCCTGCGCCACATCGCAACCCATCTTTTCTAATACTTGCACATGCTTACTATTTTCTACACCTTCGGCTACAACTTGAATTCCAAGGCGGTGCAACATTGAGATAAGACTAGCCACCAGCACAACCCCTCGTCTTTGGGTCAGCTTGTCATCCAAAAAGGCTTTGTCTAATTTTACCACATCTACCTTCAAAGAGCTGAGCCTGTGCAATGATGAAACGCCGGTGCCAAAGTCATCTATGGCAATTTTAAAGCCAAGATCTTCTAAGTTTTCCACAGCAGCTATAAAAGCCTCAGACTCTGCCACCAAGGCACTTTCGGTAATTTCTATTTCTATTTCATGGGGTTCAATATCGTACATGCGTATAAATTTGCGAATGTTGGCATAGGTTTCATCGTGCAAAATGGATATGCCCGATAAATTCAACGCCAAGGGTGGCATAATGCATTGATCTCTGAAATTATGTATAAATTGACATACCTTTTCAAAGACATACATATCAAGCTTGGCAATAAAAGCATTGGATTCAAAAACAGAGATAAAAGCATCGGGATAAATGGGCTCGCCATCGTGGGTTTGCCAACGCACCAGCACCTCTGCACCGCACATTTTTTTCTTCTTTAAGTGCACTTTTGGCTGAAAATGCAGAATAAATTCGTTATTTTCTATGGCATACTCCATGCGATAGATAACTTGTTTTTGGGCATCAAGCTCTTTGCGCATTTTGGCATCAAAGAGTATGGTAGAAAAACCGTGCTCAGACTTACCATAACGACGCGCCGTATTGGCATAATCTATCATGGTTTCTGCGCTTAGGGTGGGGTCATCAATAATATAGCAACCGCGAGATATGGAGATGGTGTAATTACTACGCAAAAGTTCTTTCACGCCATCTCTACCATCGAGCAAATATTCTGGCGTATCAAGGGTCGCATCTAGAGGGCACGTTTTTAAAAATACCAAAAACACATCGTCGCGCAATCTGGCTACGCACTCAACTTTGTCTTTGTCCGAATATTTTTGCTGTAACATGCGGGCGCCAAAGCGTAAAACTTCATTGCCCTTTTCTTTACCATAGACCTGATTAAGCAGGCTAAATCTATCAATATCACAGGTTATAATCATATATTCGCCAGGCTTAGCTTGGGGCAAAACACGATTCATAATTTTTAATGCATGCTTAGCAGTGGACAAACCCGTCAAGGCATCGGTATTGATAATGGCACGCAGTCGACGCTTTTCTGCCCGTGAACGCAGCCAATAGGCCACTAAAAAACCAAGCACTGCCAGCAAGGCTAAGGCAATAAAGCTCATTTGATGTTCGCGTAAAACCCCTGACACGGTGGTGGGGGCACGCATGGAGCTTTCTGCTGTAACAATGACCTCTCGCACCGCCAAGGGGTCAAGCTTATCTATAAAAGTATTCAGTACATTAAGTGCCTCTACGGGATATTTTTTGTGCAAATAAAATTGCAAGGGTAATACCAAGGGAGTAGGTAAGATTACATTATCTATCATGCCAAATTTTGAAATAATGGCTTCTGCACCGCCTTCTGAAAGCAAAATGGCGTCCACTTCACCGCTAGCAAAGGCTTCAATAACTTGAGGGCTTGTGGCAAAAACACGCATTTTCCACTGCGGAAAATGATTTTTGATCACTTCTAAATCCACTGTGGAATAATCAAGTATGGCATAGGTTCTTTCGTTGGGGGGGCGCAGATAAGGCTTGCGCATGAAAAAGCTAAAAGGAATGGTGGCATACGGCTTTGAAGCGTAAAAATATTTGCTCTTTGCCTCTCTATCACCCACAATAGAAAAGGTCATATCAAATTTGCTAATATCTGTGTTGCCCAATATGGGGTAAGGGATAAGGCGCGTGGGGTTTTGATGCATTTGCTCTAAAAGGCGCAGCACACCAATACTTATGCCGTCGGGTTCTCCCTTTTTATTAACATATTGCAAGGGGGGGCAGTCTTGCAAAAAGCCCACTTCTGCCACCTTACGCGGGTTATCCAGTATAATTTGTTCTTTGGCGCTAAGGCTGTGACGCACAGCAAACATCGATTTATTCATGTGGGCTGCATGCAATTTCTTTAAAGCCACTGCGTCATAGCGCTGGGCCTGCTCTAAAGCATTATCTAGCTTATCAAGCAAAGCCTGATGCGCAGGGGTAGAGGCAAAAAACATCTCTTGCTCACCCACCGTGGCTGCTACCTGTTTATTGGGCATAAAGTAAAAACCATTGACCAGATGATAGTCGGCATGGCTGGTCACATATTCGTAATAAGAGCCATACACTTCGTACTGCATCTGAATATTATTTTCCACCATATAGGCATCCAGAGCATTTTTGGCACCGCTATTTTCCACAAAAAGAGAAACACTTTTCCCATTTAAGGCTTGAGCATCATTATAGTTTAAATCATGCTTTATATCTGCCACCAAATATAAAGGCGTGGTGGCAATGGGATGCTTGCCAAACTTATACCGAAACATACGCTCAGCAGATTTAGAGAAAAAAGCAACCACATTGGCGGCATTAGAAACTATGGTTTCATGGGCAGAAACAACATTTTCTGAGGCAGGAACAAGAGTAACCTTAAAATTCTCATAGCGTGAGAGAATTTTAAAAAGCTCTTCTAAGTATACCTCAGCGCCAGATCTGCCATTATCCATGCCCGTATTGGGCACATAAGATATTCGCACATCCACTGGAGCTCCTAAAGAGCCACTCTTTTGCAAGTTTTGTTGTGAAGATAGGGCAGAATTTGAAGAAAGGTGAATAAGAAGACAAAGGAAAACCAACCAAGAGCAAAGTTTTATGATAAAACTTTCATCCTCTACATAGCATTTTGAAGCATGCATAATGCTCCCCCCTAAGGCAGTACCGTAAAACATTTGAAAAACTCTATACTTGAGCTTTCAAACACCGAGGAGCGAGGCGTATTTGAAACCAAAGAAACACAGAGGCGCGAGGTGTATTTATGACCCAAAAAACATGAATGAGAGTACATGCTCATTCAATGCCTATCTAATACCCCACACAGACCTTGTCAATGGCTTTAGAGTTTTTGTAGCCATTCTATATAGATAAATATATATTTTAGCGTCAAAAAAAAATTATTTTATTACAAGTAGTAAACACTCATTCCACACAACACATTTCATACTGCATATGAACTTACAAAAAAAGATATATTATATATGCCAGTTAACTTTTTTTTAATTCATATCATTTTTTTTAATCTTTTTAAAAAACGTCCTTTATATATGTAGATTAAGAGACAAGGCACAGGCAGGAAAGTTTTTTTTACAGCTGAGTATGTGTATCTCATGTGCGCTGGCAAGGTAAAAATTCACTTGCATCAATTGCACCGCCGCTACGCGACAAGTTACATCGATGCAAATGTTCATTTTTACCTTGCCAGCGCATAGTTGCCGCAATTTAACTCCACATTTTCTACACAACGCACGCTTTTTGCGGTAATGGTATGAAAATACATTTGCATCGATGGAGCCTGCCGCGTAGCGGCGGTGTAATTGATGCAAGTATTGGAATACCACTTACCGCAAAAAGCGCCTCTATATTCAAATATTTTTATGCTTTTGCCTTGGGGTAAGGCGCCTTGCCATTTGACAATGAGTAATTGCTTATGCTATTTGAAGCAATTGTTTGGAAAAAAGGCTTTTTTCTTATGTAAATATGCTTTTTTCTGGCGTAACGGCTTAGGAATGCCCTAGGGCACATCAAAATTTTTTTATTCTTACGGAGTTTTTCTCATGAATAAAGGTACATCCTTATTGCTTGCTGGCCTTAGCATTGCCATGCTGACCACCCCTGCCCTTGCTGCAGACGAAATTAAGCTCGGCGTAGCCGGTTCGCACACTGGCGACCTTGCCTCTTATGGCATCCCCACTTGGAATGCTGCTGTGCTTTTAGCTGAAGAAATCAATGCCAATGGCGGCATTGACGGCAAGAAAATCGTTATCATTGCTCAAGATGACCAGTGTAAGCCAGAACTTGCCACCAACGCAGCTACTAAGCTTGTGTCTGACGAAGTAGACGTGGTTTTAGGCCACATTTGCTCCGGTGCCACCAAGGCCGCCATGCCTATCTATAATAACACCAAAATTATTTCCATGTCGCCTTCGGCTACTACCCCTAGCCTTACCACCGACGGAACTAATCCTTACTTCTTCCGTACCATCGCCA
>CAYJND010000043.1:0-14882 GCA_964371565.1 uncultured Desulfovibrionaceae bacterium | reverse complement strand
GTAGTTATGTGGTTGGTGGTGTTATCTTCATGATTTTATTCATTTTGAATAAAACCGTTATCACCGCCGGTACTTCACGTATTGCAGAAGTAGCCGCCCGCTTTACCCTAGATGCCATGCCTGGTAAGCAAATGGCCATTGAAGCCGACTTAAACGCCGGACTTATTGACGAAACGGAAGCTACCGATCGCCGCCATGCCCTGCGCAAAGAAGCAGATTTTTACGGCGCCATGGACGGTGCCTGTAAATTCGTTACCGGTGACGTAAACGCCGGCATGCTCATCACCATGATTAACCTCATTGGGGGTATTATCATTGGTGTAGTACAAAAAGATATGGGCTGGGATTCTGCCCTTACCACCTACTCTTTGCTTACCATCGGTGACGGATTGGTATCTACCATTCCCTCTATCTTAGTTTCTACGGGCACAGGTCTTTTGGTATCTCGCGCCGCCGCCGAAGCTAAGATGGGCGAAGAATTCATGGCACAGCTTACCTTTAATACCCGCGCCTTACAAATGGTGTCTGTGGTATTGCTGGTTTTTGCCTTGATACCTGGCTTGCCCACCATGCCCTTTTTAATTTTATCGATACTGTGCTTTTTAACGGCGCGCTTCACCGCCAAAAACGAAGAAGAAGCCGAAGAAGAAAAGAAAAATGCCAAAAAAGCACAAGCCTCTGGCACTGCCGATACACCAGAAGAAGTGCAAGCTCTCTTGCCCTTGGACGCTTTAGAATTAGAAGTAGGTTATGGTCTTATCCCCTTGGTGGATGAAGAGCAAAGCGGCAACTTGCTTTCACGCATACGCTCTATACGCCGGCAATTTGCCTTGGATATGGGGGTTATTATCCCTGCTCTGCACCTGCGCGACAACTTACAGCTCAAGCCTGGTCAATACGCCTTGCTCATCAAGGGTAATCAGGTGGCCTCTGCCGAAATTTTGGTAGACCACTTCTTAGCCATGGACCCTGGCAATGCCACTACGCATATTAAGGGTATTGAAACACGCGAACCTGCCTTTAACTTACCGGCTTTATGGATTCCTGAAACGCAGCGTGAAGAAGCCATGCTGGCAGGCTATACGGTGGTAGACCCAGCTACGGTTATTGCCACCCACTTAACAGAAATTTTCCGCAAGCATTTAAGTGATTTCCTTGACCGTCAAGCGGTACAAGCTCTCTTAGACACCTTGGGTAAAAACTCTCCAAAGGCGGTGGAAGATTTAGTGCCTGGAACCCTGCCCCTAGGCGCCGTACAAAAAGTTTTGCAAACCTTAGTGCGTGAAAATGTTTCCATACGCGATATGCTCACCATTGTAGAAACATTAGGCGACTTTGGTGGAAACATTAAGCAGTCTGATTTATTAACAGAATATGTGCGTGAACGTCTATCACGTTCCATTGTTCGCCCCTATGTGGACAGCAATGGTTGTTTATCAGTGCTCACCTTAGATCACGGTGCAGAGCGTGCTGTGCAAGAGGGCTTGCGTCAAACTGATGGGGGAACGTTCCTCTCCTTAAACCCAGCCATGGCGCAAAAGCTCATTCAAAATGTCAATACGGCGGTGGAAAATGCTGTTATGGCTGAAGGCCAACCTATACTTTTGGCCTCCCCCATTCTACGCCCGCATTTAGCACAGCTTATTACACGCTTTTTACCCGCGGTACCGGTGATTTCTCAAGCAGAAATTCCCCCTGATATCCAGTTGCAATCGGTGGGCATAGTGGGGATTGAATAATGCAAGTAAAAACATTTCTAGGAAAAAGCACTCAGGCGCTCTTAACACAAATTAAAGAAGAGCTTGGCCCCGATGCCATTATTTTGAGCAATCGCACTTTGCGCAGAGATGGCGAGCGTGTTTACGAAGTTACCGCAGGCGTAGACCGCACCGCTGCCCCTGCAGGCATGGCGGCAGGCGCATCAAAGTCCACCGTGCAGGCAGCTTATGCTCATACTGCAGCCGATGCTAGCGCTGACACAGGTTTTGAACAGCGCCTTTCTACGCCAAGTCAAAGAGTTAAGCAAATGGCTTCGCAGTGGATGGAGGAAGAAAACTTTCCCGAATCTTTGCAGCGCGGTCATGCCCCGCATACAGCAGGGGCCAGCATGGCACAACGCGCCGCCAAGGGCAACAAAGCCCAAGAAAAAGGGCGTGAACCCATAGGCAGAGAACGCTCACGCCAAGGTATGGCGCAAGGGTCTGAGTATCGCGAATACGGCTCTTTATACGATGGATTTGGCGCGCACCCCGCAGGCTGGGGCGAATGGCATAAAGAATGGCAACAAATCAAAGACCATCTTTTTGCTCTTATGAAGCCTTCCATACAAATGGAAAAGCTTACCCCAAGGCATAGAGTGGCGCTGGAATATTTGCAAAGAGAGGGTGTGGGCGATGCAATTATTCTTAAACTGTATCGCAGGCTTTTAGTGGCGCCCAGTGATTCTGTGTTGCAATGCCTCAGTGAAATTGTGCCTGTATTACCCTGGCATAGCGAAACATGGCGTCAACGCATTCACTGCTTTACCGGCCCCTTTGGTGTGGGTAAAACCACCACAGCCCTGCGTATGGCTTTACAATTGCGTGCCAGCAATCCTTTGTGCAAGGTGGCTTTTATCAATGCTGACTGTCAGCGTGGTAATGGCAGGCTGATTTTGCGCCACTGGGCAGAGCTTTCTGACTTTGCCTATGCAGAAGCTTCAGATGCCGCCAGCATGAATAGTGCTTTGGTATCTCAAGCACATGTAGATAAAATTTTTGTAGATCTGCCAAGCCTTAGCATGGGCGAAAACCTTTTACAGCAATATGCGCACCTTGGCCTTGATGGGCACCATGCCGGTAGCAAGGCCACCCATATAGTTTTGGCGCCTTCCTTTGAAGAAGCGCAATTATTGCATTTTCTACAGCGTTATACCCCCGATGGGGCTGGATCTTTAATCTGGGCAAAACTTGACGAAACCCTCAGCTATGGTTCCATTATCAATGCTGCAGCCCATTGTCATTTACCCATATCAGCTTTGTCTAGTGGGCCTGAACTTAGAGATACCTTAGTCAGCGCCAGTGAGCCTCTGCTTTGGCGACTAATATTTAAAAGACAGTTGCCAAGCGCTGCGCAAGCTCAAAACTAAGCTTGCCACGTTTTGCACATGTGGTGTATAGATAACTGAGTACTAAAGGGATAATTTATGCAAGACACTTTTCCATTGGTTATTTCCGTAACTTCCGGCAAGGGAGGCGTGGGCAAGACCAACCTTTCTGTCAACCTTGCTGTAGAGCTGGCAAAGCACGGCAAGCGTGTGGTCTTATTAGATGCAGATCTTGGCCTTGCCAATGTGGATGTGCTCTTAGGTCTTACGCCGCCCAAAAACCTTTTTCATCTTTTTCATGAAGATGTAACCATACAAGATATTTTATATAAAACTCCGTATGGTTTTTCTATCTTGCCGGCATCTTCAGGTCTTAGCGAAATGCTATCCCTAGATACAGGGCAAAAACTAGAATTGCTTGAGGCCTTAGATGTACTTGAAGAAGAAGTAGACTTTCTCTTAGTAGATACAGGGGCAGGCATCAATGACAATGTGCTTTATTTTAACTTAGCAGCTCAAGAACGTCTGGTTATACTTACGCCAGAGCCTACATCTTTAACAGATGCCTATGCACTTATTAAGGTACTCAAAAACACCCATGGCGTTGAGCATTTTAAGGTTATCATCAATATGGCTCATGATAACCGCGCCGGCAAGGTGGCCTTTAGCCGTCTTTATCAAGCCTGTGAACATTTTTTAAGCGGCGTTTCCCTTGATCTTGTGGGCATTATCCCCCGCGATACCACTGTGCGTCAATCGGTGGTACAGCAAATGCCTCTTGCCATTAACGCTCCTGACTCTGCTGCTGCAGAGGCTATACGAAGCCTTGCCACAGATATTTTAGAGTGGGAAACCCCCAAAGGTTTAGACGGAAATATTAAATTTTTCTGGAAAAAACTTCTTTTCCATCAATAGTAGTCTTTTTAAGGCGCAGCTGATATACACATTTTGGCAAAAGCTTTTAACACCTACTTTAAGGAAAATATATGCGTGAAGCACATGCCCATAAAGAGCAACTACCCCCATGGGAATCTATGGAGCTTGGGCATTTATCATGGAGCGATTTTACGCCCCTAGAGCAAGAGAACATTGTGCGCCACTATGCGCCCAAAATTCGCTTTCTCGCTTTGCGCCTTAAAAGCAAATTACCCAAATCTATTTCACTAAATGAAATGATTAGCGCCGGCACCTTGGGGCTTATGGAAGCCCTAGGCAAATTTCAGCCGCAATTAGGGGTGCGCTTTGACACCTATGCCGGCAACCGCATACGCGGCGCCATGCTGGATGAATTGCGAAAATTAGACTGGTTTCCCCGCCCTTTACGGCAAAAAGTTCGTCAAATTGATAATGCCATGCGTGTCATTGAGCGCAATCTTGGTCGCTCTGCCACAGAAGAAGAATTGGTACAAATGACAGGGCTTGAGCTTAGCGAAGTGCGTGAAGGGCTTGAAGCTTTGCAAAATCAGCTCATGGTTTCTCTTGATGTGGTGCAAGATAGCATTGTTGAAAATACAGAAAGCGCCAATGAGCCCTATGCTGTTACTGCAGAAAAAGAAACACTTGAACGCCTTATCCCCCTTATTAGCACATTGACACCAAGAGAGAAACTGGTATTATCTCTTTATTATAGTGATGAATTAAATATGCGCGAAGTGGCTGAGGTTATGGATATTACCGAAGGTAGAGTTTCACAGCTCCATTCTCAAGCTTTAAAACGACTACGCCAAGAGTTTTTCAACACATATAAACCCAGTTAACCATTAGCTTTTATAATGAGGTAAAGCATATGCCCTACGATCCAGATATTCGTGTTTTAATTGTAGACGATTTTTCAACCATGCGCCGCATTGTGCGTAACGTTTTACGTCAACTTGGTTTTAACAATGTGGTTGAAGCCGACGACGGCACTACCGCTTGGGAAATTTTACAACGCGAAAAAATTGAATTCATCGTATCTGACTGGAATATGCCTCAAATGACTGGCATTGAACTGTTACGTAAGGTGCGCGCCGATGAAAAATTGTGCGATACGCCTTTCCTCATGGTTACTGCAGAAGCACAGCAAGAAAATATTTTAGAAGCTGTGCAGGCTAAGGTGTCTAACTATATTGTAAAACCCTTTACTGCTGACACCTTGAAGCAAAAAATTGACAAAATCTTCCCCTAAAAGCTTAACACAGAGCTCTCAGTAAGATTTGTCACACATTCTCATCTTTAAATAAAGAAATGGTACTCCATGTCTGGAATTGATGAAAAAACAGCTCAAGATGAACTGAATATCGAAGTGGCACCTGCCGCCGAAGATAAAGTTGCGCTTGATTTAGAAGGAGCTGATTTTCTCGAAGATGATGAAGAAGAGGCAAAGCCAGACACAAGCCTTGCCATTAGTGACTCTGAGGAAGATAAGGGCGAAGAAAAAGAAGAAAAACCCAAAAGCAAGCTTAAACTTTTTATTGCTTTGGGTGTAGTTTTACTCTTGGGTCTTGCGGCACTATGGTGGTTTGTTTTACGCACACCACCGCCGCCACCCATAGAGCCAGAAATTATTGTGGTTCCCAAAACGTCCATGGCGCCAGCAGCGCCTACGGATCATATTATTTCTTTTGATCCGTTTTGGATTCCTTTGCCAGACGGCAAGGGAGGAGAGGTTTTCTTAGTTTGTAAATTTGCCATTGTTACCGATGATGAAAAGTTGCAACTAGAAACCCAAAACAAAATGGTTCTTTTACGAGATGCGGTATACTATTACTTGGTCAATAAGCCTTATCACTTCCTTATTGATCATGCTAATGTCCCCACCATTAAAAAGGATCTTTCATCCGTCTTTAGCGGCTACCTTATTAGTGGTAAAATCGAAGATATGCTTTTTGAGGGATACATAGAAAAATAGTATCATATTCGCCATAGTGGCAATGACGTGCAATCTTTTACCATGGAGGCGCGCCATGCAAATTAATCACACTGTTGGAATTATGTACGCACAAACTGGCTTTGCCAGCAGAGCTGCTAGCGAAGCTACCACGGCGCCAGAAGTAGCCTTAGCCATGTCTCGCACCATGGCCAGCGAAATGGCTAAGCTTGAGCAAAATCAAGTGCAAGCCACAGAAGCTGCCATTGAGTCGCGCATTACAGATAATGGCGAGCATGAGGGCGGGTCTCGCGGCTCTTTTGATATGCAAGATGACAATGCAAAAGAACGCGAGCCAGAGCAAGCTAACGCCCCCAATGACCCCTTTGTGGGCAATCTTCTCAATATAAAAGTATAAAAAGGTCGCTGAAACACATTTCAGTATAGACTTAGTAGGATGTAACATGCTCTCACTTTGGGCCATTTTGCTCTTTACAGGTATAGAAGTTGTTTTGCTTGTGGCCATTCTTTTATTCTTTTCGCGTCTGCGCCGATCAGAAGATTTGGTACAACAACTTCAGGCCAATCAAGAAATTCTTTTGGCACGCCTGCAACATAATGCCGAACTTGAACGAGAGCTTGTGGCTACCTTTGCCCAGCGCCAAGCTGAACTGCGCACCTTAGACCAACGCATGGAAGAGCGCGCCGATGACTTGCGCCGTCTTATATCCCAAGCAGAGGGCATCACCCGCTCACCACAATTCTTGCGCGAACTTATACTTAATCAAAATGGACGCGGTGTAAGCCCAAGACAAATTGCTAAAAATGCCGGCCTAACCGTGGATGAAGTAGAGCTGATTTTGGCTCAAGCTAAAGAAAAGTAAGAGCCAAAACAGAGCCCTGAAAAAGCACTCTAAAAGAGTCCCAAAATGTCGTGACAAAGATTTACAAGTCTTCGCCGGCAATCCAATACGAATTAAAACCATCATCAAGCCAGCCATCTTGAATATCTTTAAGCCCTGCATCTTCAAAAAGCTTTTGATACTCAGCACGAGTACGGCGCCATCCCCAAAATTGCTGACGACGCATGTCAAATAAATGCAACACCGCACGCACGCCAATTTTAAAGGCATTAACCACAGCGCCTATGGCAGAGTCTTCTTCTAAAAGCGAAGCAGAAATGCAAATGAGCTTACCGCCCGGCACCAACTGACCACACAGCTCACGCATGGTAAAGGCCAATTCGCTTTGTTCCATGCTATAATCCACAGCCGACAAATAAATGACATCATACTTCACATTAGGCGGCAAGCAATTGGAAGGTAAACCAATATAAATACGCTCTGAAGGTACACATTCACGCAAAAGACGCAAACCTGCCGTGGTAGGCTCATTTACATGCAGCTCTATTTGCGGCATGGCATCTAACAAGGCCTTTTCTAAATAACCCACACCGCGCCCTATAGAAAGTACTCGCGGGGCTTTTTCCAAGGTCATTTTTTTGCATTGAGCTTCAATTTGCCCAGCTAACCACTGGGCGCCTTTATCCTTACCCATGCGCCAAGGCGCAGGCAAACATTCCCAGCTTTGACAGCGGCGAAAAAGTTCTTCGTAAAATGTGGCGTAGAACTTAGAACTAGCTAAGTGAAAAAAAGACACATGCGTAAAGGCTGAAAAGGGTATTCCTTGCCAACTTTCCTGATAAAATCTACGCATATATCCTCCTAAATCTGTAAAAGCAGTAACACTATTGCCGTTTATACACCATAAGGGGAGCCTTAGGCAAGGCGCTATTATGAGAAAAACTGTGTGGGGGAGGGAAAGAACCTTTTTACAAAAAGGTTTTCCCCTCCCCCACAAAAAAAGAGCTCTAAAACAAAGCTAAAAAATAATACTATCCTCTGGCATTAAGCGCCGCTACAGAAGGTAAAAGCTTACCCTCTAATAATTCTAGCGAAGCGCCGCCGCCGGTGGAGATATAGCCCATTTTATCGGCAAGATTATATTGCTCTACAGCAGCTACAGAATCGCCGCCACCCACAACCACAAAAGCCTCACCATCGCCTAAAGCTTCGGCTAGTGCCTTGGTGCCTGCCCCAAAGGGATCGGTTTCAAAAGCGCCTACGGGGCCATTCCACACAATGGTGGCAGCGTCAGCGCACAGTTTTTTGTACGCTTCTACAGTTTCTGGGCCAACGTCTAAGATCATTTGATCTTGTGGCACAGCGTCTGCTGCTACTGTTTGCACAGCTTGACCTGGGGCAAGGGCTGCTGCCACCACCACATCGGTGGGCAAGGGCAGAATTTTTCCTTGAGCTTTGGCACTTTCTAAAATGCGCTTAGCATCGTCCACAAGATCAGCTTCGTAGAGAGAGGCGCCCACGGTATAGCCAGCAGCGGCTAAGAAAGTATTGGCAATGCCGCCGCCCACAATGAGGCGATCTACCTTACTAAGCAGATTTTCGAGCAAGGCTAACTTGGTAGAGACTTTAGAACCACCAATAATAGCCACAAGAGGCGATTTGGGCGCATCTAAAACCTTAGCAAAGGCATCTAACTCTGCTGCCATAAGCGGCCCTGCACACGCTACTTTAGCTTTGTGCACAGCGCCCTCGGTGCTGGCATGGGCACGGTGAGAAGCGCCAAAGGCGTCCATGACGTACACATCACCAAGGTCAGCTAATTGCTGGGCAAGAGCAGGGTCATTTTTCTTTTCGCCCTTTAAAAAGCGTACATTTTCACATATAACAACGCTTCCTGCTTCCACTTGCACATTGTTTATATCAGAGGCAAAGCCTACAGGCACGCCCAAGAGTTCTTGTAAGCGCGCCACCACAGGGCGCAAAGAGAATTTTTCTTCAAATTCGCCTTCTGTGGGGCGCCCTAAATGCGAAAGCACAATAACAGCGGCGCCTTTTTCCAAAGCCATTTTAATAGTGGGTAAGGCCGCACGTATGCGCTTATCATTGCTGATAACACCCTCTTTCAAAGGTACATTTAAGTCTTCGCGTAAGACAACGCGCTTACCTTTTACATCAAGATCTTTCAAAAACAACATTACTTTTCCCCTAGTATAAAGATTTACTTGAGCAGTGAAAAGTCTTTAAGAAAAAAACCTTTCTCCAAATCCCAGCACTCAAAAATAGCATTTCCCTAGACAGAGTATCTACATATAGCGCGTTTTGGTAGAGGATGGGGGTATGGGGGGAAGGAGACCCCTTTTTGGCGCTAGCAAAAGGAGTCTCCTTCCCCCCGTAATAAACTTACTTTTTCATAGCCTCATAAGCTTTTTCAACAAGTTTTTCCACAGTAAAGCCAAAATGCTTAAAGAGCACAGAACCAGGAGCCGAAGCGCCAAAACCTGTCATTCCAAGCACTTTACCATCAATACCTACGTATTTATACCAATAATCTGCAATGCCTGCTTCTACAGCCACGCGAGCGCGCACAGCGCTAGGCAAGACGCTTTCGCGATATTTAGCATCTTGTGCATCAAATACTTCTGTGCAGGGCATGGAGACCACGCGCACTTTCTTACCTTTTTCTGTCAATTCTTTGGCAGCATCCACGGCTAAAGCCACTTCAGAGCCAGTAGCTATAAGAATAAGGTCGGGTGTCCCCTCACAGTCACGTAAAATATATGCACCCTTATGCACATTTTCTAGAGCTGCGGCGTCGCGCTCCATAAAGGGCAAATTATGGCGAGAAAGCGATAAACATTGACAATGCGTGGCATCTTCTATGGCACATTGCCAAGCCACCATGGTTTCATAGGTATCACAGGGGCGCCATACATGCACACCGGGGGTTAAGCGTAAGCCTGCCACCTGTTCAATGGGCTGGTGTGTAGGACCATCTTCACCTACGCCAATGGAGTCGTGGGTTAAAACCCAAACCACACGCTTTTCCATAAGCCCTGTGAGGCGTATGGCATTTTTGGCATAATCAGAGAACATCATAAAGGTACCGGCATAGGGTAAAATACCGCCGTGCAAAACCATGCCATTCATAATGGCGCCCATGGCAAATTCGCGCACGCCATAGTTAACGTAATTATTACTGTAATTTGTTTTATCAAACACAGCAGAAAGCTTCGTCTTTGTGCCCACAGAGCCTGTGAGGTCAGCAGAGCCGCCCACAAGTTCTGGCAATACAGGCATAAAGGCCTCTAAGGCACGTTGTGAGGCCACGCGAGTAGCAATATTTTCTTTAGCTTCATTGCAAGCTTGTAAAGCCTCGCTTACATGCTTTTTCCAATCTGCAGGTAAGTCACCGTACATGCGTCGCAAAAATTCTTTGGCAAGTTCAGGGTGAGCGGCTTCATAGGCTTGAAATTGCGTATTCCACATGCTTTGCACCACAGCGCCTCTATCGCGAACGCTCCAAGCATCCATAACATCTTGAGGAATTTCAAAAGCCCCATGCTCCCAGCCAAGAGCCTTGGCTGTGATCTCGCGCTCCTCAGCGCCAAGTGGCGCGCCGTGACACGAAGCACTGTCTACCTTTGCAGGCGAGCCAAAACCAATATGGGTGCGACAAATAATAAGCGTAGGTTTATTTTCTTCATCTTTGGCGGCAAAAATAGCTCTATCTAAGGCGCCGGCATCATGTCCGTCAACGGGGCCAATAACTTGCCAGCCATAGGCCTCGTAGCGCTTAGCCACATCTTCATCAAACCAGCCTTCAACCTTACCATCAATGGAAATGCCATTGGCGTCATATAAGGCAATGAGCTTACCAAGCCCCAAGGTACCGGCTAAGGAACACGCCTCGTGCGAAATACCTTCCATCATACAGCCATCACCTAAAAATACATAGGTGTGGTGATTGATAACTTCATAGCCATCGCGGTTAAATTGCGCAGCCATATGGCGCTCTGCCATGGCCATGCCCACGCCCATGGCAATACCCTGCCCCAAAGGCCCTGTGGTACATTCTACACCGGCGGTAATACCGTATTCGGGGTGACCTGCAGTTTTAGAGTGAAGCACGCGGAAATCTTTAATATCTTCAATACTAAGATCGTAACCTGTTAAGTGCAACAGACCATACATAAGCATAGAGGCATGTCCGTTAGATAAAACAAAACGGTCGCGATTCACCCATTTGGGGTTGGCGGGATTGTGCTTTAAATGGTGGCGCCATAAGGATTCTGCCATATCTGCCATACCCATGGGGGCGCCGGGGTGACCGGAATTGGCTTTATTAATGGCATCAATGGCTAAAAAACGTAAAGCGTGAGCTAAATAGGGACGGTCTAACATCTATATATTCCTTATGATTTTTTAAACGGGGCTACGCTTTGCCAGCGCTGCCGCTGCAACAAAGTCTTGTAAGCGGGTTGCATAGGGGGGCTTTGAAAAAAATGCCGAGCCAGATACAAAAACATCGGCGCCGGCCTCAATCAAGGCCGCAATATTTTGTGGGTCTACGCCGCCATCCACTTGTATGCGCACCTGCCCTTTGCCAGCAGCGTCAAGCTTGGCACGCAGAGCGCGTACTTTTTCATAGGTAGCAGGAATAAAGCTTTGCCCAGAAAAACCTGGGTTCACACTCATAAGCAAAATCATATCTACATCATCCAGCACATAATCCAAAGCGCTGAGAGGCGTGGCAGGATTTAAAGATACCCCGCTTTGCATACCAAGTTCACGTATACGCACCAAGGTGCGCTGTAAATGTTTGGTAGCTTCTGCATGCACCACCAGCATATCCACACCAGCTTTTTTGAAATCTTCCAAATAGCGTTCTGGTGCTTCAATCATAAGATGTGCATCAAAAAAAAGCCCACACTGTTTACGCATAGCGCTTATCACAGGCGGACCAAAAGTTATATTAGGAACAAACATGCCGTCCATCACATCAAGATGCACCCATTTTAGGCCTGCATCTTCAAGGGCTCGTAATTCTTGTGCTAAGTTAGCAAAATCAGCACTGAGCAAGGAGGGGGATAAAATCACGCATTACCTCGCAATACTTAGGAAGATTGCCGCGCAAGATCGCGCAAGGCCATAAGCTCTTGACGTACATCTTGCAAAGCAGTGTTCATCTGTTCACAGCGCGCGCAGGCTGCATCAGCTGCTACGCCCACTGCATCCATGGGGGAAAGTGTGGAGCTAGCGGGCGCATCTAATATGCGCCGCGCCCCATCAATGGTCATACCTTGCTCATGTAACAACGCTTTTATGCGTCGCAGCAAGGAAATATGGTTTTCAGAATACAGGCGTTGGCCTTTATCGGTGCGCAGGGGCTGTATTTGAGCAAATTCCGACTCCCAAAAGCGCAACACCGAAGAGTTGAGCTCTAAAAGTTTGGAAACTTCTCCTATACGATATGTCTTTTCAGTCATACCTACCCCTTATGCACAAAAATACTTATCTAAATGCGCACATTTAAGTTTTGCGTTAAAGCCGCAACAATTTTATCTTTTTCCTTATCTACTTCTGCGTCTTTTAAAGTACGCTCAGCATGACGGAACGTCAAGCGGAAGGTAATATTACGCTCGCTCTCGCTAGGTTCAAATACGTCAATAACGCATACATCCTCAAGCAAAGCTAATTTTACCTTGCCAATGCATTGGGTAATGGCATCTACGCTCAATGTACCATCGGTCATAAGGGTCATATCGCGGCGTACAGGCGGGAACACTGCCAAAGGCGCAAAGCTAATCTTTGCCGCTTCGTACAAAGCGCGCAAAGCTGCAAGATCAATTTCTGCCATCCATACATCTTTTTTCGCATGATAAGCTTCAGCCATGGCAGGGCGCACTCTACCCATAATGCCAATCTGCACCCCTTGCACCGTCACAGACACAGCAGGCAAAAGATAGGCATGCCCTTCTACCATAGCATAAGTCGCGCCGGCAGATTGTAAAGATGTCAAATGTAAAGAGGTACACAAATGTTCCACTAAACCTTTTATATCGCTATAGTCGGCATCTTCTTGCACTTGAGGCCAAGTGCCGTCATAACGTGTGCCGTACATAAGTAGGCCAAGGCGACCCTCTTCTTTCACCGTGGTTTCAGAAGTAGCATCGGCAGTGAAAATATGTGCCAATTCAAAAATACGTAAGCCCGTATTGCCTTGCGCTAAGTTATGACGCAAAGTTTGCATAAGGCCAGGCACCAAAGCCGTGCGCAAAGCATCTTGCTCTGCCGAAAGAGGATTGGCAATGGATACACGCCCCTCGCTGGCAAGGCCAAAATGATCTAAATCTTTATGCCCCACAAAGCTATAATTCACCGCTTCGTTAAGGCCAAGGCCGCGACCCCATTTCTTAATGCGTGACCAAAAATCAAATATGCTTTCCTTACCGCCAGCATTTTCAAGGCTATGACGTACCACAGGCAATACAGGCTCAATATTATCCAGCCCATACACGCGGCCTACTTCTTCAATAAGGTCAGCTTCACATACCATATCATGACGCCAAGACGGTGCCGTTACCTGCCACAAAGCGGCATCGGTTGTATCCACCGTGCAGCCGAGGCTAGTAAGCACTCTTTGGCAAAAAGCCGCGTCCATACCTTGCTCTGCACTCAGACCCAAAAGATCATTGGCCCTTTGCAAGCGGAAAGTCATTTTGGGCGCTGTCCAAGGTTTGGGCTCTGCCTTACACACGCCGCGGCGCACTTTACCGCCGCCAAGGCTTGCCATAAGCTGTGCCGCTCTATCCATGGCATAGGTATTACCCACATGATCCACACCGCGCTCAAAGCGATACGAAGCCTCGCTATGCAAAGCCAAGCGACGTGCTGTCTTACGCACAGAACCGGCTCTAAACACGGCGCTTTCTAAAAATACATTTTGCGAGCTTTCTACTATTTCAGAATCAAGGCCGCCCATGGTACCAGCCAAAGCAATGGCGCCCTCTGGGTCACGAATGGTAATATCTTGCGCAACTAAGGTACGCTCTTGACCATCTAAAGTTACCAGCTTCTCACCCTCAGTGGCAGCAGCAACTATAATCTCAGCGCCGCGAATCTTATCCTTATCAAAAGCATGCAAAGGCTGACCAAGTTCAAGCAAAATATAGTTAGTCACGTCCACCATATTAGAAATAGGACGAATGCCGCAAGCTATCAAACGATAACGCATAGCATAAGGAGCCGGCGCAATTTTTACGCCCTCAATAATACGGCCTTGATACAAAGGGCAAAGCTCAGCATCAGGTATGCTAATCTTCACCTCAGCGCTACAATCATCACCCTCTTCTACCAGCTCTACCTTAGGTAAAGTCAAAGGCAAATCACAAGCCACTGCCACTTCACGGGCAAGGCCCAGCACAGACGTGCAATCCGCGCGATTAGGGGTAATGCTAATATTCAGCACTTCCCTATCCATGTCAAAATAATCCACAAATTTTACACCCACTGGCGCATCTTGTGGTAATTCCATAATTCCAGAATGGTCGTCTGACAAACCTAATTCACGCTCAGAGCAAATCATGCCAAAAGAGGGCACGCCGCGTAGTTTTGCCTTTTTAATTGCCATACCGCCAGGCATTACCGTGCCCACCATAGCCACAGGCACTCGCTGGCCTGCTGCCACATTGGGCGCGCCGCAAACTATAGTAAGCGGCTCTTCAGACAATGTGCCCACATTCACCGTACACACAGAAAGCTTATCTGCCTCAGGGTGCTTTTCGCACGTTACCACTTGCCCAATAACAATATCTGCAATGTCATCAAAAGGACGTACTACTTCTTCCAGCTCTAAACCAAGCATAGTAAGGGTTTGTCCCAATTCCTCGGCTGTACCCGTATAAGGCACAAATTCACGCAGCCATTTCATACTTAAAAGCATAGCGATAACCTATTTATTTTTTGTTTAGTTTTATTTTGTTTTAGTAATTTTTTATTTTATTTTATTTTTCTGGGGGAGAGGGGGGGGCCGGGAGGGGAAAAATACTATTCCCCGCCCCCCCCCACCAAAAAAAAAAAAGGGGGA
>CAYJND010000042.1:0-15320 GCA_964371565.1 uncultured Desulfovibrionaceae bacterium | reverse complement strand
CTTCTTCACTGATAAAATAAAAACGTAGCCAATTTTCAAACATGACCACTTCTAAAACTTTTTCAACACCTTTTGCAAAAGAATCTGACACTTGCGACATAAAAGCCACCCCTCCCTTTTTAAATTAAGCCTCTGCCTTTTATAGTATTTTTACAATAAAAAGAGCACAAAACCTTAAAAGTATACTAAACTGCCCCCTTGCCTATGTCAATGCTAGTCTGTATTATATTACATATGATTGATTATGCACAAAGTTTAAACAGCGCCCAGTACGAAGCTGCCACCGCCCCCGACGGTGCTGTGCTTGTTATTGCCGGCGCCGGCTCCGGAAAGACCCGCACCATTGTTTATCGCCTTGCCTGGCTGTACGAACAAGGCATTGCGCCCACCTCTATGCTTTTGCTCACTTTTACCCGCAAAGCAGCTCAAGAAATGCTGCACCGTGCGTCGATATTATTGGAGCAAGGCCTTGGCGGCGTACAAGGGGGCACCTTTCACGCCTTTGCCTATGGCATTTTGCGTCAATACCGCCCTAGCTGGCTTGAAGGGCGCCATTTTTCCATTATGGATAGCGCTGACATTGCCGCCGCCATTGCTCATTGTAAAGATGAATTGCAGGTGGGCAAGGGGGATAGGTCTTTTCCCAAAAGCCAAACGGTGGTAGGCATTATCAGTAAGGCGCGCAATAAAGAATTGAGCATAGAAGAGGTTTTGCGCCGTGAATCACAGCATCTTTTGCCTCACTGCGAAGATATTTGCAAAATAGCCTCAGCTTACACAGCTTTTCGCCGACAACACGGCTTGCTTGATTATGACGACTTGCTTTTTGAATTAGAAAATTTATTGCAAGAAAGCGTACAAGGAAAAAGGCCGGAAATTCAATATTTACGTCAGCGCTACCAATATATTATGGTAGACGAATATCAAGATACCAACCTTGTGCAAGCACGCATAGTACACCTTTTGGGCTCTAAAGAATTTGGCGGCTCGGGCAATGTGATGGCAGTGGGTGACGATGCCCAATCTATTTACGCCTTTCGCGGCGCCAATGTGCGTAATATTTTAGACTTTCCCGAAAATTTTCCCAACACAAATATTGTGCGTTTAGAAGAAAATTACCGCTCTACCCAGCCCATTTTGGATATAGCTAATACCTTGCTTAAAAATGCTGCGCAGTCGTATGACAAAACTTTATTCACTTCGCGCGTGGGAGGTCTCGCAGTACGACACATTCAACCTGCCAGTGATAGAAGTCAAGCAGACCTTATGGTTAAGCGCGTCAAAGAGCTTTTGCAAGAGCATTTACCTCATGAAATTGCCATTCTTTTCCGTGCAGGATTTCACTCTTATACTGTGGAAGCTGCCTTACAACGAGCTAATATTCCTTTTAGAAAGTACGGCGGCATTCGCTTTTCAGAGGCTTCGCACATTAAAGATATTTTAGCCTATGCACGGCTTATTTTAAATCCCTTTGACCTTTCTGCCTTCGAGCGTGTGGCTGTATTGCATAAGGGCATTGGCAAAAAAACCATGCAAAAGCTCTATACTGTGGCTAGCAGTGGCGATGGCGCAGCCACGCAAAAAGCTTTTGCTAAATATCCTGATTTTTATCAAGATATTCAAATGCTAGACCATTTGCGCACGCGCCCCCAAAGCCCGCATGGGCACATGACAGAGCTTATTAAGCTCTACCAGCCGCGCCTTGAAATGCAATATCCCGATGACTACCCCCGTCGCTTACAAGGCTTGGAAGAAATTCAACATATGGCGCATGGCTATACAGATTTAGACTTATTTATTGCCGATTTAGTGCTAGAATCAGCTGAAGAGCGCGAAGAAGAAGAACATTGCATTAGCCTTTCTACCATTCACTCTGCTAAGGGTTTAGAGTGGAATGCTGTGCTTATTATGGATTTGGTGGAAGATCGCTTTCCCTCGCGCCATGCCAGTGCTGATTTAGAAAGCTTTGAAGAAGAACGCCGCCTTATGTACGTGGCGTGCACAAGAGCGCGGCAATGCCTTGAGCTGTATGCCCCTAGTACCCTTTATATGAAGGGCAGCGGCCCAGTACATACCAACCCCAGCCCTTTTATGCGCGAGCTTACCAGTAGCAGAGAAAAAGAACTTTGCGAACAATGGTACGAAAGCTATGGCGGTGCCTTGCATAAGCGAGGGCAGCGCGGTTCTTTTGAATTTGGAAATGGCTCTGGATATGAGCAAGCGCAAAAACGCCCCATTCAGTTATTACCGCCAGTATATACCTCGCCATCATCGTTACCTAACGCCGCTAGTTCTGGAGATATAGGCTCTGGCGCTACTAAAAGCCCAGAGGGTTCTTTACCTTTAGGATATTGTCATCATAAAATTTTTGGTCGCGGTAAAATGATTAAGTTTGTGTCACCCGATAAATATCAGGTAAACTTTTCTGGATTTGGTGTTAAAACCATTTTAAAAGATTTTCTGACTCTTGAGTAATGTGAGGATACTATGAGCAAACTTTCTGAAGCCTCTATTTTGGAGCTTATCACCCAACATTTTCCTGAACAGCATTCTTCTTTGCTGCTTGGGCGTGGTGATGATTGCGCTGTAGTACGCAACCAAAGCGGCCTTTGCGTGAGCACAGATCTTTTTATAGAAGATATACACTTTAGAAAGAAGTATTTTACACCTCAAGAGGTAGGGCACAAATCCCTTGCAGTTAATATTAGTGATTTAGCCGCCATGGGTGTGCGTCCCGTGTGTTTCAGCTTAGGCCTAGCCATACCCCCGTCCATTTCTATGGACTGGCTTACTGGCTTTTTTGCCGGCATGGCAAATCTTGCGCACAAGCATAACATGGGTCTTAGCGGCGGCGACATCTCACGCGCTGATAAAATTATTATCAGCATTACCGTATGGGGTGAGGGTATTAATCCTAAGCAATTAGGACAAGGCAGTGATAACCCCACGGGGCAAGAGTTCACCCAGACAGATAGTGTGGGTAAATATCTTACCCGCGGCGGCGCCATGCCTGGAGATAGTATTTTTCTGATTGGGCAAGTGGGGCTGGCTCGTATTGGCCTAGAAGAATTAGAAAAAAATGGCCTGCCAGCCAAAAAAGAATGGCCTGCCGCCACCAAAGCCTTGCTTAAACCAAAGCCACAAGTAGATGCAGGACTTATTTTATCGCGCTCTAGTTTGCATATGCGAGCGCCTGTACTTATGGACGTATCTGATGGCTTAGCCCGCGACGTACCAAGGCTTTTAGGTTTTGATAAGCACAGAGCCCTAGGGGCGCAGCTTATTTTACCCAAGACAATTTTACATGAAGAGGTGGTACGACACGCACAAGAAAACAAGAGAAATGCTGTGCACGAAGCCTGGATTGGTGGCGATGATTACGCCCTTTTAGGGGCTTGTGTGCCCAAACTTTTGCCCATTTTGCACGCAGCAATACCACAGCTCTACAGCATTGGTATTGTCACAGACAGCGGTCATATGGAGCTTAATGGCGTTCCCATAGCGTGCGGCTATGGCTTTGACCATTTTGCCCCCAAAGACTAAAATAGCCCACCAACGACACACAAAGGCTGAGTTTTCAGCCTATACTACATGGCAAAAAGAGCGCTATCTTCGCGCAAAATACCCTCTGCAATACCTCTTTCATTAGGTACATAGGTGCCATTTTGTACTTGCTGGCGTAAACGAGCAATTTTTTCGGTGCGGCTACCATCATCTGTGGAGGCTGCACGATTTGCTTCTGCAAGTAATTTTGCATCGTTAGATAACGTTACGCTATCTTTTTGCGCTGGAACAGGCGCTACCTGAGGCTTATTTTGCGCACCAGAATTTGCAAGATCTGTCTGGCTTTGCGCCGTGGCATCGCTGCGTTGTTGATACACATGCAATGCGTTATTTTGCGAAGAAATTTGCATACGAACTCCCCTTCGACATAGATATTGTGCATTTTATGCCTAGTAAATACACATTAAGCTTGAGAGCAAAATCTATGCCATTAAATTGTGCTTTCTTCTACCGTTTTTAATACAATAGCCCAGAGAAGGTGCAAGGCCTTCACGTTTTCTTCTGCGCTCAAAGGTACCGGTGCATCTGAATCGTCTTCTGGGACTAATAAAAGACGCAAATGCTCTTCCTGCAAGGGGGAAGGGGTTGGGTAATGTAACAAAACCTTGGCACCCAAAGCATAGCTTAATCTTTTCACAATGGTATCCACCATGGGATTTTCTGTCCCTGTGGAAAGCAATGTTTCATACAGCTCTCTTGCCACACGTTGCACTACCACTTTACGCGCTTCTTTTGGATCTTGACGTTTTGGTGCGTCAACTCCACTGCTCGCATATTGCTTGTGGCGGTGACGCGCTAGGCGTCTGGCCGTCAAAAGCTGCAGCTCATACTGCTGGAGCATTATGCGTGTGTGTAAAGTCTTTGCTTGCATGGTAGTCCCTCGTAATATGACATCGGCGCTGTATCATAAAAGTTTAGAGCGAGGGTACAGTTTCACTAAAATTTGATGCCAACAGTGCTATATAGTATAAAAACTAAAAAGCCCCATGACCTCGCAAGGTCACAGGAATGGTGCGCATTAAAATCCACAAATCCATCCATACCGACCAATTGGTAACATAGTATCTATCGTAAGAAATCCTTTGTTCATAGGTGGTATTATTACGACCAGAAATTTGCCATAGACCTGTAATGCCAGGTTTTACTTCTTTATATTCTAAGTATACATCACCATAACGCTCAATCTCATCATCCACAATGGGACGCGGCCCCACCAAGGTCATATTACCCATAAGCACATTAAACAGCTGTGGCAATTCATCTAAGCTAGTTTTACGTAAAAAATGACCCACTCTGGTGATGCGTGGATCATGACGTAACTTTTGATCTTTTTTCCATTCTTCGCGGTACTGCTCATTTTCTGCCAGATAGCGCTCTAGTACTTCATCTGCATTTTGCACCATGGAACGAAACTTAAAAATACAAATGGGTCTACCCCCTTGACCAATGCGCCTCTGACCATAAAATGCAGGCCCTTTTGAGCTAGCTCTAATCCATAGTACAAGAGCTAAAAACAGCGGTATAAGCCCAATTAAAGCCAGCGATGATATAGCGATATCCATTGCTCTTTTAAGGCGTAATCGACGAATATCAGTAAGATTTTGCTTAACTAAAAATGCATTACTTCTACCTAATATGCGCGGCGCTAGCCAAAATTTTTTCTGTTTTTTTGCTCTTATTGGCACCGCTATTATTCTTTTGCAAATTAAGGCCACTTCTTCAAAAAATGGGGGCTCTTCTACCCTTTGCTCTCCATCGCTACACCAGATAAACATGGGTGATACATATTGCTCTTGCATTTCGCGTATGCGCGCTCTCCAGTCATCTTTACAGTGCGCTACATCAATGCAGGCCACAGGGCGCAAGCCGCGCTCTGGATAGTCTTCGAGCTCTTGCCATATGTGCGATGCCACGTCTTTATCTTGAAGAAAAATAATAGGCGTTCCCCACCATTTTTTACGGCATAACCTGCGTCGTACAAATCCTCGCACCATGGGCACCGCCACTGTAGAAAGCAACCACGCCATGACTAAAATACTGCGCGAATAATCCACAGTGATTTGCGCCATAAAAAAGACTACTAAAATAACTAAATATGCTAATGATACAGATAAAAAGAGAGCTTTGACCTCTTTATGTGGCGGGGGGACAGGACTTTCACAAGAACCGAGCATAAGAGCAAAAAGAGGCCCGGTACACAGCATGAGGCTCATGCTCATATAAATATGTGGATCTATATTTCCCCAAATGGAGCGCACCGCTACGCATAAAGCCAGTACTAACTGTAAAGTAAGAGCATCACAGAGCAAAGTAATACCTTGTGCCAGGTTAATGCCTATACTTTTACGTACAATTCTATCTAACATTTATTAAAACCTACTGTTGCCAAATATTTTATATTTTTTCTTTATCTCCTTAAACTACACCACACATATAGAGTTTAGCAAGTTGTCTTTTACTGTCAAAATTCTGCAAAAACGATTAAAATTCTTCACTGTTAGCCCTCAAATGGGTCTATTATAACTTGCCACAAAAACAATACTTTGCTATATGACCCACTGGTCTTTGAGGATATTTTTATTCATTTACCAAGTGTAAGGAGTTTACAAAACAATGAAAAAGATTTTTGCTTTTGCTATGTTAGCTTTAGTGCTTAGCTTTGGTTCTGCCGAAGCTGCCCAGAAAACCTATGTAAATGGCATCGACGCCAACTACCCCCCTTTTGGATATATGGATGAGCAAGGCAAGCCTGCTGGCTTTGACGTAGAATCCATGGATTGGATTGCTAAAACCATGGGTTTTAAAGTAGAACATAAGCCTATTGCTTGGGACGGTATCATTCCTGCGCTTTTAGCAAAACAAATTGACATGGTAGCTTCTGGCATGAGCATTACCGATGCACGCAGACAAATGGTTGAGTTTTCCAATCCTTATTGGGAAGTATCACGCGTTTTCATCGCTAAAAAAGATTCTGAATTAGATGCTGCTAAAATTCTTGCTGGCAAAACAAAAATCGGTATTCAACGCGGTACCTCTGAAGCTGCGGACTTCCAAAAAGAAGCCAAAGAAAAAGGCTATCCTGTAGAAATCGTGTACTACGAATCTGCCCCTCTTATTGTAGAAGATATGCTTAATGGCCGTATTCAAGCTGGCCTTATGGATAAATTACCTGCCGATGACTCCATCAGCAAAGGTAAAGAAGTGAAAATTGTAGGCGTACACGGCAAGCCAGATAGCTTTGGTGTAGCTGTACGCAAAGACGACAATGAATTGCGCACCATGATCAACGAAGGCTACAAAAAGCTTATGGCTGATCCTTATTGGAAAGAATTGCAAGATAAGTACTTGCAAAAAAAGTAATATAAATTATATCCCCCATGCTAAAACATGGGGGATATTTCTCTATTATGGAAACATTAATAAAAATATTTGATGCCCTGCCCTATATTTTAGGCGGCAGTGTTGTTACCATTGCCAATGTGAGTATTTCTTTGGCTTTGGGTCTTATACTTGGCGTCCCCATGGCTATTGCACAAGTTTATGGGCACCCTCTTTTACGCCGCGTGATTTCACTTTATGTTTGGTTTTTCCGCGGCGTCCCCATTTTAGTATTGTTATTTTTATTTTTTGGGCTTTTTGTTTCATTGGGTCTTAGCGCCAACCCTTTTATTATTTCTTGCGTGGTACTAGGGCTTACTAGCACAGCTTACCAATCACAAATTTATCGCGGTGCCATTTTGGCTTTACCGCAGGGGCAACTTAAAGCCGCACGCGCTTTGGGCATGCGTGACAGTACCGCCATACGTCAAATTATTTTGCCCCAAGCTTTACGCATGTCCATACCTGGCTTTGCCAATGAATTTTCTATCTTACTTAAAGACTCTGCCATTTGCTATGTACTTGGCACTCAAGAAATCATGGCAAGAGCAAATTTTGTTGCCTCACGCACTTATGAGCATTTGGCTTTTTTTGCTGTGGCTGGGGCTTTATATTTTATCATTACCATCATTGGTTTTAAATTATTACGCATGGTAGAACAGCGCACGTATGTGCCCGGCTATGCGGTTTCTTAAAGGCAATATTATGACGACACCTGTACTGCAAATTGAAGGCATCCACAAAAATTTAGGCGGAAAAGCCATCTTACAAAATTGCTCGCTGAGTATGGATCGCGGTGAGCTAAAAGTGCTTATAGGCCCTTCTGGGGCTGGTAAAAGCACCCTTTTGCAATGTATTAACTGTCTCATTATGCCCGATAGCGGTAGCATTTACCTTGAAGGGCAAGAGCTAAATAGACAAAGCACAGAAGATTTATGCACTTTTCGCTCTCAAGTTGGCATGATATTTCAAGACTTTAATCTTTTTGATCACCTTACTGCAGAAGAAAATGTTGCCATTGCTTTGCGTAAAGTGCGCGGCTTTTCTGCCACTGTAGCAAAAAATCGTGCCTTGGCAGAACTTGACCGCGTTGGCCTATCAAAGCGTTCTACCCTTTACCCTGCCCAGCTTTCTGGCGGACAAAAACAAAGAGTAGCCATAGCGCGTGCTTTAGCTATGGATCCTAAAGTTATTTTACTTGATGAGCCTACTTCTGCCCTTGATCCAGACTTAGTAGGCGAAGTGCTTACGGTTATTAGAGACTTAGCCCGCGGCGGCATGACTATGATTATGGCAACACACCAAATGGATTTTGCCAAAGCCCTAGCCAATGAAATTATTTTTATGGAAAAAGGCATTATTATTGAACACGGAAGCCCAGAAAAGCTTCTTTCTAGCGATACCCGAACCCGTGCTTTTTGTAATAAGGTCTTAGATGTTGAAGGCAACAAAGAAACCAAACACACAGCCAAGGTTGATTTTTCTGACGGTACAGGCCGCGTAGAAGAAATAGCTGCAAAGGATAATAAGGAGTAGTTGTGATAGATATTCCTTTTTTATCACAAGAGCTTATTCCCATGCTCAACAAAGGTTTTTGGGTTTCGCTAGCTTTAATTTTGCCTTCTGCTATTCTTGGCTTTATAGGTGGTGTGGCGCTTGGTATTTTGCGAGTTTATGCATCCCCCCTATGCCGTAAATTGTGCGATGGCTATGTGACCCTTATTCGCGGTGTACCACTAGCTGTGCAATTGCTTATGATTTATTATGCCCTGCCTAAAGTGGGTCTTTTTTTTGATCCTTATATGGCAGCTGTGCTTTCTTTTACCTTGTGTAGTGCAGCTTACCATTCTGAGTATATACGCGGTGCGCTGTTTTCTATTCGCCAAGGGCAAATCAATGCTGCCAGCGCTCTTGGAATGACAAAATTTCAAGGCATTGTGAATATTATTATTCCTCAAGCTGCCCGTAGAGCCTTACCAGGGTGCGGAAATGAAGTTATTTATTTAATTAAATATTCTTCTTTAGCGCACTTTGTAACTGTCATGGATATTATGGGTGAGGGAAAGGCTGTGGCTTCGTATACCTTTCGCTTTACCGAGGTCTTTATAGTGGTGGGCGCTTATTATCTTGCCCTTGTAACCATTGCCACTTGGATTTTGCATGCTTTAGAAAAGCGGTATCATATCCCAGGTTTTGGCAATCGCTAATGAGCATCCCCGCATCTTGGCTAGAACTCATACCTGCTTTTAAGCAAGGCTTACATGTAGAACTTTTGCAAAAGGTTGCTGAGCTACGACAAGATGGAGCATGTATTTTCCCAAGCCAAGAGCGTATTTTTTACGCTCTTGAGCTTACAAAAGCGCAAAATGTTCGCTGTATAATCTTAGGTCAAGACCCGTATCACGGCGCAGGACAAGCCGAAGGCTTAGCCTTTTCTGTGCCGTCTAGCACAGCCACCAAAGCCATACCGCCATCGCTAAAAAATATATTCAAAGAAATTACTTCTGACATATATGAAGGTAGCGCGCCTAGGGAAAACTTTTGCCCGTCTTTAGAGCGCTGGGCGAAGCAGGGAGTGCTTTTGCTTAATACTGTACTGAGTGTTCAAGAGGGCAAAGCGCACAGCCATGCGCATTTGGGCTGGCAAAATCTTACCAAAGATATTTTACAAAGCCTTGCTATGGGGCAACGCCCATTAGCTGTACTCTTATGGGGCAAGCCTGCAGGGGCTTACGCACAAATATTTGAACACTGCCCGCAAAAACATTTAGTTTTACAAGCTGCGCATCCGTCTCCCCTATCTGCCCATAGAGGCTTTTTGGGCTGCAAGCATTTTTCTAAGGTCAATGCCTGGCTTTTAGCGCACAATCAAGCGCCCATTATTTGGTAAAAAAGCTGATACCAAAATTTTAGCTAATCTGACAATTAAGCAATATTATAAAGTATGTGAGACCAGAAATATCTACTTTTAGTCAAGTACAGTGAAAATATATCTAGCTTCTAAGGCAAGTTTGTTAGACTCAGTTGCATAATGAGCATTGCATCAATTAAGCACATGATGCATATTCGCAATATATATTCTATGTTTTTATTAACACTTGCTCTATTGGAGAACATATGAGTACTGCTGACAACACTACATACAAATCAAAAATAACCTCTAAAATACAAACTCTTAAAAAAGAAATTGAAAAAGATTGTAAAGTTTTAGACGTTTTAACAAAAGACTTAAGCACAAGATTGCAAAAAAATAAAATCGCTCTTGCGTCTTTAGAACAAGATATCGAAAACTTAACTGATAATTCAAGCACTGATTCATATGAATCCTTGCTTGATGCTTTTAAAAAAACAAAATTTTTATGCGCAAAATGGGAACAATTTTTCCCCATTTATGAAAGATATTTTTCCCCTTTCAAAAAAGCTTGCGTTCCCGTTGAACTTTTAGAGTTAGGGGTGCAAAATGGTGGCTCTTTGGAAATGTGGCGCTCTTATTTTCCTAATAATTCACATATTACAGGAATAGATACTCAGGAAAAATGCCGTCATATTCCTTTTAGCGATGGGATTACATATCTACATGGTGATGCTACAGACGCCAATTTTTTGCAATCGCAACTTTCTGAAAAAAAATTCGACATTATTATAGATGATGCGTCACATTACCCCGATGATGTCATCACTTCTTTTGAGCTTCTCTTCCCCAAATTAAAAATGGGGGGGATTTACGTTATAGAGGACACCCATACATCTTATTGGAAAAACTATGGCGCAGGCTTACAGAAAGCTACTAGTCACGTGGAATATTTCAAAAATATTGCTGATGTTGTCAATTTTACTTGGGTAAGAGAAGAAGACTATACAATCTGGGGTGATAAATTATCCTACTACAAACAATTACGCTCAGAAATTGCACACATAGCTTTTTATGATAGTGTCATTGTTATTGAAAAATTCATAAAGCCCATACATAGAAATTTTAATATTTTAAAATCTCAAGGAAAAGCAATTTTAAGTGACTATCCGAAAGGAATAACCTGTTCACCAGATTTCACCTTAGACAAGTTTTTTAAATAATACTTTTGTATGCATACAAAACAAACTATTTTTAAAGTAGTGTTGTGCCAGATGAACCTGAAAAATATTTTCGCACATTTTTACAAAGGCAGACTCACTAAAAATTTACATTTGGGGAGCGACATAAGTACATTTTACCGACTTCACATGGGGTATGCCACGCTTTGAACAGCCTAGTAGTTCCACTGAAAATAATTTTTAATAACTCAATTTAGCCAAAAAATGTTTTAAATTTACCCTATAGCTAAAAAAAGCAAAGCCTCACAAAGGAGGCTTTATCATCAATCTAAAAAAGCTGTAGTAAAAACTACGGCATTAATTTTATATACAGAGTTTAGTCATCATAATCATCGTCATCTGGCCACATATCTTCATCCAGCACTTTATACGAACGTACAAACAAAGTGCATACTCCATCTTTTTCTGTGAGCATACCTGTGGCCTCTATTACAGCACTTAGTTCTTCATCTAAATCAGCGCCAGCACCGCGTGGAGTTATTAAGTACTCCTTTTCCTCCGCAGTGATAACAACTCTTTCCCCGCCTTGGCCTTTTTCTGGCAAGGGATGTACTGTACCTTTTACAGTGATAATAGTGGACGACATTTCTTTTCCTCTTTAAATCTGATCCTTGCGCTCTTTGAGCGCATTTTATTCTAAGTCAATCTAATTTTTTTTCTTTACTATTGCAATACTTTTCCTGCATTTTATCTCGCAAAATCCATATATTTTTAGTTCTATTTTTAGAATTAAAAAATATCTAGACTATTTCTAGGTAAATATTTTTAATTTTTAGCTTTTTTTTGCTAAAAAACTGTGCTAAGGGGTAAATATATATTCGTTGACAATTGTTATTTACATGAGGTGCACCATGCAAAGAAAAGAAAATTCTACTCAGTGGAAGTTTTTTAATATAGCTATTTTATTAATGTTATGCCTTTTTTTAGCTGCTTGCGGATCTAAAAGCACCACCTCGCAAAAAGGCTTAATGAAAGGTAATGCCATATCTAAAACAGCGCAAAGCCAAATAGGTAAAAAATACACTTTTGGTGGCACAACGCCTAGCAAAGGTTTTGATTGCTCTGGCCTTATTCAATGGGCCTATAAAAAACATGGCATAAAAGTGCCCCGGGTAACCGAAGATCAAGCCAAAGCCGGTAAAAAAGTTGCTTCAAAAAAAGCAAAGCCTGGTGATATTGTGGTGTTTCGCTCTAAATATACATCGAGTGGATATCACACCGGTATTTACATTGGTAATAACAAATTTGTGCATAGCCCCAAAAGCGGTGCAAAGGTTCGCATAGAAAGCTTTAATAGTTATTGGAAGCCAAAAGTTGCCAGCATTAGACGCATAGTGCGTTAATCTTAGAGCCGCTCTGCCATAGAAGAAACAGCCTACTTCAAACGCATTGCGGCTCTATTCTTTAAGCATAACTTTTTCTCTTATACCTTTTTTTTCAAGCTTTTGCCTTGCATTGTTAATGGCATTGCGCTATGCAAAAAGTAGATACTTTATACTTTGTTCTTGGAGGTGCTATGACTAAAACGTTAAGTCTTGCCGATATGGCGCGTCATTTTTCTTTGCCAGAGTCCACCGCGCGTTACTATTGTAAAAGGTTTGCTCCCTTCATGACCATATATGGTGAAGGCAGGCGCAAGCGCTATGGCGAACAATGCCTCACCGTCATTAGCACCATCATGGAGCATATGAAAATGGGCAAGACAGCCAATATGGTCGAAGAGGTATTAGACACGCGTTTTCCGCGTACCATGGATGCCACTTTTACCCGTGGCGGCACGCCCTTTGAGACGAACGAAAATTCTTTTTCTGATGCACAGGCTAGCTCTGAGGCTTCTGTGCACCATATGACCAATTACCCCCAAAATTCAGGACTTGCTCCCATAAACGGTCATATGCCTGCCCACGGCGCGGCGCCTACCATGGACGGAGCTGCTGGGCACATGTTTATGCAACACCTAGAACAGCAATCGCAAGCTTTACAAAGTATAGCCCAGTCACTTTCTGTGCTGGCTACACAAAAAAATGATATGCAAAGAATGGAAGATGCTGCGCGCATGGCTAAAGAAGAAAATGTGCTTCTGCGCGAAGAAGTGAGCGTTTTGAAAAATTTGCTACACAGTACAGAACAAGTGCACCATGATGACTTAACACAAATGCGCAACTGGATGAGCAGGCTTGCCCAAAGTTACAATAACAAAACTGCCATGGATGCTCGCAATGAACAAAGTAAAACATCAGAAAATTCTGATACAGAATAAAAAAAGCGCGTCTGTATAAGACGCGCTTTTTTTATTCTAGAATTTTATTTTTCTCTTTTCAGCTTATTTCTTTTTCTTTGCCTCAAGAGCCATATCAATGGCAGCTTTAATCAGCTCACCGGATAGTGCCCCTCGAATTACAATATCGTTTACAAAAAAATACGGCGTACCCTCTACCCCAAGGTCGCGTCCATCTTTTAAATCTTGCTCTAACACTTTTTTCACATCCATGCTTTGAGCTTGCTTAACAAGCTTTTTCATATCAAGGCCAACTTTTTCTGCCGCCTCTTTTACAAAAGCTTCTCCGCGTTCTAAGAGCTCATCTCTTTGCGTAAACAATGCTTCGTACAGTGCATAGGCTTTATCTGCAGATTGCAAGCCCGCTGCTATGACATATTCTGAAGCGATAATGGCTGTGGGGCTGGCGCTTAATGGCGTATGTTTAAAAACAAGGTTAACCTTGTCACCATAGGCTTTTTTAATCTGCGAAATGGTAGCTGCAGCTTGCGCGCAGTAAGGACAAGTAAAGTCAGAAAACTCTACTATGGTTACAGGTGCATCTTTATTGCCCCAAATGGGTCTGCCCTCTATATTAATATTTTTTGGTTCTTTTAAATCTTCACGCCATTGGTTTTCTAGTGAGCGTTTGCGCTTTTGGGTAGAACCTTCTTGGGCTATATCTAATATGGCTTCGCTATTATTACGAAGCACGGTAAGTATAAGATCTGGTCTTTGCTCAAAGATACGTTGTAACTGGTTAATAAGCTCATCATCACTGCTTTTGGCATTGGCAATACTAGTATTTATAGTTAAGCTTTGACATAAAGCGAGCGCCATACTTAACGTGATTAATGTTTTTTTCATATTTTCTCCATGAAAATTTTTCTGTAACATAGATTTTTTTTAATTCAGTGTAAAGTGCTTAACTATCCCCTTTTACACTTATTTTTATACTGCTTGCAAAATTGAATATTGCTATTTGTATTGACCAGAGCCTATAACTTTTCTATAAATACTTCTTACGTTCACTTGTTTCATGTGAAACATATCTTCTATCAAGGAGCAACTCGTGGCTAGAATTATTGCCATTGCGAATCAAAAAGGCGGCGTAGGTAAAACTACCTCTGCCATCAACCTTGCTGCTGCTCTAGCAGTTATGGAAAAAAAAGTTCTACTTATAGATTGTGACCCACAAGCCAATAGCACCAGTGGCCTTGGCATTATTACAGATGAAATGAAAGGCTCTGTATACACTGCCATTTATAATCCGCAAGATTCTATGGAATATGTGTATACTACAAGCTCACAATATTTGCATGTACTTCCGGCTACTACAGACCTTGTAGCCATAGAGCTTGAGCTAGTAGATAAAGTTGGCAGAGAATATTATTTGAGCGAATGTCTTGAAGTATTAGATGAGCATTATGAATTTATCATCATAGACTGCCCGCCCTCGCTGGGGCTTATTACCTTAAACGCTTTATGCGGCGCTAAAGAAGTGCTCATTCCTCTGCAATGCGAATTTTTTGCCCTAGAGGGTATTGTAAAATTACTGCAAACTTTTGAGCAGGTAAAAAAGCGCTTAAACCCAAACCTAGCATTGCTTGGTGTTGTGCTTACCATGTTTGACGGTCGTAATAACCTTGCCCATGAAGTACAAAATGAGGTTAAGCGCTGTTTTCCTGATCACCTTTTTGAAACACTGGTACCAAGAAATGTACGCCTTTCTGAGGCGCCAAGTCATGGAAAGTCAATCATTCACTACGCCATTAAATCTACCGGCGCAGAAGCATATTTAAAACTTGCCAAAGAAGTTATATTGCGCCAAGGGCACGACAGCTCAGGCAGTATATAGCGTTAAATTTGCTTTGGGGTACATTCATAAGCAACTTTTCTATGAAAATGCTTTTTGCGTACAGTAGCCCCACAGCGACATTGAAAAACAAGTAACCCCCCAAAATTTGCATTGGTCAAATGAAAGGGGTGTAAAGGATCATTTTCAAAATCATCTGTACTAGCGCCACAA
>CAYJND010000041.1:0-15470 GCA_964371565.1 uncultured Desulfovibrionaceae bacterium | reverse complement strand
TAGCCCACTCTGATCGTAGCCGCATTGGCGTTGATTATATGGGTTTTGAAAGCGTGAAATCGGCTTTAAATGGTAGAGATATGATTGAGCCGCGTAAGTCTCGTTACACAGGCAACATGAGCGCCATGGTAGCTGCCGGTATTACCGATGATAATACCGATGCCGGCGTAGACGGTGTACTTCTTTTAGTAATAGACCTTGCCTCTGTATCTGATGATACCATTAAAAATGTTAAGCTTATGCCCTCCAGTAGTCTTTTCTTGTTAGACAATAAGGGCTTGATGCTTATGGAAAGATCCTTCCCCGAACTTATCGGTAAAGATAATTCCATGTATGATTATGTACGTACCCTTTTGACAGAGAAAAATGGTATTACCCGCTATGAATGGGAAGGCGTTCCTAAAGTGGCTCACTTTGCCGAATTGCCTGGCACCAAGTGGATTATGGGTATTGAAACCGACGAAAGCGATTTTTATATTACTTCCAATGAAATTACCTTAATACTTACTATCACCAGTGTTATTATTTTGTTGGTGGTAGGTCTTGTTATGTATATGGTAGTGAAAAAAGTGGTTGAATCTGTTTCGCAAGGGGCAGATATTGCTACCTATGTGGCAGAAGGTAACCTTGTTTTAACAAAAGAGCAGTCAACAAATCTTGACGTTGCCATGAAGCGCGAAGATGAGCTTGGCACCTTAGCTGTAGCCTTAAACACCATGATTGCTAACCTTGGCACCATGTTTACTGAGTCTGAAGAAAAATCAAAACAAGCTCAGGCTGCTGCCGATAGCGCTGCCGCGGCTTCTAAAGAAGCGCAAAAGTCTGCTCAAGAAGCAGAAGACAAGAAAGAAAGCATTATTCATGCTGTGCACGAATTAGAAGACATAGTAAATACTATTGTTTCTGTTTCTGCTGAACTTTCTACTCAAATTGAAGCTTCCACTGTGGGCGCTGAAGAGCAATCTGCTCGTATGGCAGAAACTGCCACCGCCATGGAAGAAATGAACAGCACCGTACTTGAAGTGGCAAGAAACTCTGGCAATAGCGCAGAAATTGCTGATAGTACCAAGGGCAAAGCTATGGAAGGGGCTGAAATTACGCATAAGTGCCAAGAGTCCATGACCCATGTAAAAGCTGAGTCTTTGAAGTTACGCGCCAATATGAACGATTTAGCTAGCCATGCGCAGTCTATCAATGCTGTTATGAGCGTTATTTCTGATATTGCTGATCAAACCAACTTACTAGCCCTCAATGCTGCCATTGAGGCTGCAAGAGCCGGTGAAGCAGGACGCGGCTTTGCTGTGGTAGCTGACGAAGTGCGTAAGCTGGCAGAAAAAACCATTGCTTCTACCACCGATGTTGCCAATGCCATCAACGCCATTCAAAACAGCACAGAAATTAACGTGCAGCAAGTAGATACAGCTGTAGCACGTATTGAAGAAGCTACCGAATTGGCTGTGGGCGGCGGTGAAGCCTTGCAAGGCATTTTAGGTATGGCTGAAGAAAGTGCTGACGGTATTCGCGCCATTGCCACCGCCAGTGAGCAGCAATCGGCGACTTCTGATGAAATTGCCAGCTCCATTTCCACCGTGGCCAACATTGCCAGCGATACAGTGCAGGCTATGACCGAGGCTTCGCGTGCGGTAGCGGTGCTGAGCGATCAGGCACAGCAATTGACCAATCTTGTGGAAAATCTAAAAAATAGCTAGTTTACTAAAACGCTTTAAAGCCCTCTGTATGTGAATGCAGAGGGCTTTTTTTATGGCTTATTTTGTCGCTTGACCTTGGGGTCTGCTACACATATGAAGCAATGCATCGTTTTTACAGGCGAAGTAACAGCCATAACCGCAGAGATTATAGCGCGCGAACTGGGTCTTGCCATAAAGGGGCAATAAAAATCACAGCCCTTTGTTATCGTGTGCACGAAAGGGAAGCGGGGCTAAGCCCTTCTTCCGCTACTAAAGGCATGAAAGCTGTGATGCTTTTGCTATGCTGCAATCCGCGTAAAAAAGCCCTGACTATGGTTTCTGTTTGCTCCTTAAAAATGGGGTTTTGACCAAAAAAATGCAAAGAAAGTACTAAGTGCAGGGTGAGTATATCTGTCTGGGTATCGGCGAAATATTCTTGTATAATTTTACTTTGCGTGGGGTTTTCTCGCTGAATTTCTAGCATATGCTCTTTACTTTGCCGTAAAAGAGCCATGAAATGCTGCGGAGCACAATGCTCATACTTCCAAGCTTGAAAGCGAGTTGTTAAAAAGTAGGAGAGTAAAACTTTATCATGGCAATCAAAAATATGGTTGTGCGTTTGGCAAAAGTCTTCTTGAAGTTTTGGGTTTAAGCCAGTAAATATTTTTCCCTTTTTTGTCCACCAAAAGGCTTGTCCATTAAGGGTAGATTTTTCGCAAATATCTTCAAAGGCAAGGCCAATCCCTTGCAAAATTCGCTCTATATAAAGCTTACCGTGGGCGTGAAGGTATTCATTTTTTACCGCCATACAATCTTGCGCTTTAAGACAAGAGGGTAAGGTTGCATGGGTAAAGAGCCATTCAAAAAGATGGGGAATATTATCCGGCGCGTATAGTGTATATTCTTCAATATGAGAAGCTAAGGCGCGTAAGGGGTTGCGTATACTTTGCAAAAAATAAACTTGCCCAAAATCTTCTTGAATTGTGGGTAAAAAATTGAGCAAGGGGGCATGCATTTGATATAAAAGATGGGTTTTTTGTGCTAATTCATCTAAACTAATGCCTTGCGCCAAATTATAAGCAAGGGCTGTGGCAAGTAAAAAATTACGTCTGCTAGCTAAATTATGCTCTTGTAAAAAAGATATAAACCATCTTAAATAAAATAAAAAATCATCCATAGGCTGATCTATGGCTATATCTGCATTATCTCCCACATAGCAATATACTGTAGAGCCTTGGTTGTGCTTTTCCCATAGTTTTGCCGGCTGCATAAGTAAATTCATGGTGTTAGCAAAGGTTTTTTGCCCGTTCCCATTTACATAAGCTGCGAGACTCTCTACTAAATTTTCTTCACGATAAATAAGCGAAGCCCACGGGGGCAGACAGAGGATTTTTGAATGCCCGTCAAGCAAAGAATGCGTTAGATACGAGCCACTGCGTAAATAAAAAGAAATGACCACGCAGGCCATTTTTTGTTCAAAAAGTGAGGCAAAATCAAAGGAATGTAAATCATCTAATGAGGTGTGCATGCCTTTTCCTGCAAATGCTGTAAAATAGCTTGAACGCTATCTTGTATACTATGGTCAGCGTTTAAAAGAACATGGGGCGTTAGGGGAAATTCCACCGTTGTTTGTAGACCTGCCATGGGGCTAAGGTTACCTTTTTGCTCTGCGGCATACAGGCCTTTTGGGTCGCGCTGGCGGCGAATGTTTTCGTTTATATCTAAAAAAACTTCCGTATAGCGGGGCTGATGTTCTTTGTTCCAAGCGTGCACGGCATGATACAAAGAAATGGTAGCTACAATGACCGTATGCCCTTGGCTTGCTAGCATTTTTGCCATGCGCGCGTAGGTGAAAGCCAGCTCTTGCCGGCTTTGCGTATCGTAGGCTTTATGGGTTACCCCTAGTACCTGTCGCAAGGCATCGCCATCTAAGAGAATGGCATGGGCAAAGTGCGGCATAAGAGCCTTGGCTACAGTACTTTTGCCTGCTCCAGAAAGGCCTGTTATCCAGATAACTTGCCCTTGCATATTAGTCTTTTTTGCGTGCAAGCCATGCCCTTGTGGTGTAGGGGATATGAATAGTTGCGCTTTGTAAAGAGAGTAAATAGTGCTCTATTTCATGAATAATAGCAGTAAAAACATCCTTACCTTGCGCCTCGGCTTGGCGGTGTAAAGTAGCGTGCGAGCGCCATGCTTCCACAACATCCACGATGTCTTGGCTATGTATAATGGTGCCACTTATTTCTTGCACATTTTCAAAGAGCCCGCATTGCGTAATAATGGCGCCTTGATCTTCGCGACGAGTACCGTAACCATACCCTTTAATATGATCTGCGATAATGCTTTCAATATGTTTTTGGATGGGGTCATGAAGGTCGCGATGATTCCACATGCAGGTGAAAAATTGTTTCGATTTTAAAATTCTATAACTTTCTTGCAAGGCTTTAGGACGGTCGCACACATTAAAAGAAGAGCCAAAGCTTACAAGGTCATAGCTATTGGCTTCACGTCCTGTATTTTCGCCAGTGCCTTCATACCAATGGATATGAGATAGATGTGCTGTGCGCTCTTGCCCCAAGGTGCGCATGGCATCATTGGGCTCCACGGCATCTATAAGGCAACCATGGGCTGCTAAAGGCAAGGTAAGGTGGGCTACACCTGCGCCAACATCACACACTTTTTGCCCAGCTTCTAAACCGCTCAGGGTATAAATTTTTTGTAAAGCTTCAGGAGAATAAGCCGGACGCTTTACATAAGCTTTAGCTAATGCTGTATAATCCCATTCAGTTTTCATAAAATTTCCTTATAAGACCGTTAAAAAGTGTAATCTACGACCTCTGATAAAAAAAGTAAATAACTTATGTTTGTCTGTATAGGCTTTATCCTTTATCTTCATAAGATATTTTTTTAGTTAATGTTTCTAAAAGCTCTTGAAATTTTTTCTTGATGGTATATAAGCCTCGCAAGACGATGGTCTATATTTTTTTGAAGTGAATGAGATGAAGACGGTTTTAGTATTTTTTCTTTGTGTATTGTGTCCTTGTTTTGCTTTGGCCTCTGGAAATGTCGCCCATGAATCCTTTAGTAAGAGTAAGAAAATTTTAGAAAAACAAGTGCATTCTGAAAGTGCCCTAAGGATAACGCTGTATTGTATGGCGCCTTATACGGCAAAAAAAGAAGTGCTTTTGCCTAAAAATTTTTCTACCACCAAGCACATTGCTCGTGCTAAACGCATTGAGTGGGAGCATGTGGTGCCGGCAGAAAATTTTGGGCGTACCTTTAGCGAATGGCGCGAGGGGCATCCTCTTTGCGTAGATAAAAAGGGCAAGGCTTATAAAGGGCGTAAGTGCGCTGAAAAAGTTAATAATGAATATAGATATATGCAGGCAGATATGTATAATCTTTTTCCTGCCATTGGCGCGGTGAATGCTTCGCGATCTAATTATAATTTTACCCCCATGAAGGGCAGCGATTCTTTTGGTAAGGGCTGTGAAGGTATGATTATTCAAGATAGAAAGGTCAGCCCTCCAGAACCCGCGCGCGGCACCATTGCCCGTACCTATCTATATATGGAGCAGTCTTATAAACGTTATAGCATGAGTGCATCGCAACGCAAACTTATGCAAGCGTGGAATAACACCTATCCTGTAACGCCCACAGAGTGTCAACGCACAAAACGTATTGAAAGCCTACAAGGCAATGAAAATAGCGTAGTGAAAGAATTGTGTGTGGCGCAAAATTATTGGTAATTTCAAATTCTTACCTTCTATGCTTTTTGCATCAAGGCATAGAAAGCGTCTTTTGAAAGGGGGATGGCGGGGAATATACAAAGCAAAAATTCGCATCCCCCCCTTATCAATTATTCTGCTTTGGGCTTTTTCTTTGCCGGTGGCGGCGGGGTGAATATATGTCCATCCGGCTCTACTAAGGATAAAGCTTGTGCTGGGCAGGCTTCCATGCAGGCGGTAATTCTTTTGCCTTCTTTTTCACGCCAGCCAGTGCACATATCACAGCGCACAGCCACTTCACGTCTGGCGCGCTGAGCCATGGTTTCATTGCCGGCTGTGGGCATGCCTATGCTTTCTAGGGAAATGGCACCGTAGGGGCACACAAAAATACACATTTTACACGAGGCGCATAATTGCACGCGCACGGTAATGCTGCCATTTTCTTCCTGTTGCAGAGCGCCGGTCGCGCATACAGCCACGCAAGGCGCAGAATCGCATTGATGACAGCGCACTGTGGTTTTATAGTTTTCACCTTTAACCACATGCACGCGAGAAATAAGCTCATCTCTATGCTTCATGGCTTCTTTAAACGTCATGCCATGGTGGGCGGCAATGCAGGCCACTTCGCAACGTCGACATGCGCGGCATTTATCGGGGACAACTTGTATATGTTCAGCCATACTATTTCCTTATTCTGCTATAATTTCCTGAGCTTCTAAAGCCAGCAAGGTGCAGCCATGCCCCCCTGTAAAATGCAGCTCTGGGCTGGCGCAGGCGGGGCATATAAAATGCCTTTTTTCTAAATGAAAGCTCGTCCGGCACTGCTCACAGGTACAAGCTAGGGGCATGCGCTCTATGTGCAATGCGGCGCCTTGAGCTACGGTATTTTCTGCTAGCAGCTCAAAGCAGGCTTGTAAACTTTGCTCTTCAACACAGGCCAAAAGCCCCAAGCCAAGGCGTACACGGACAATGCGTTGCACCTTATGTTTTTGCGCTTCTTCGTTAATAATGCGTAAAAGGCCAGCCACTAAAGAGCTTTCGTGCATAGCGTAATTATCTTTCTGTGCACGAAACACAAGGGTCAATGCTATTAGCTATAAGGGCTACATCTGCCACCTGACAATCGCGCATCATAACGCCCAAGGCTTCCCAATTCATGTATGAGGGCACGCGCCATTTTAGACGTTCTGGTATATCTGTGCTGTTGGAGCGAATGTAATACATAACTTCACCGCGCGGCGCTTCACTGCGGGCGCAGGCTTGCCCCGTGGGAATTTGACGCGGCGGGCTTACCAGTATGCCTTCAGGTAAGTGGTTACAAAGCTGACGAATAATTTTTATGGATTCAAAAATTTCTTGCAAACGCACTAAAGAGCGTGAATGCACGCAACAGCCTTGCTCTAAAACCACCTTAAAATCCGCTTCGGCATAGGCGGCATAGGGGGCGCTTTTGCGTACATCATTATCAATGCCAGATCCTCTAGCCACAGGGCCTACCACGCCAAGACGCAAAGCATCTGCTTGTGGTAAAAGGCCAAGACCCTTGGTGCGAGTTAAAATCATGGCGTCGGTGGCGAAGATTTCGTGAATTTCCTTGGTATATTCTTCTACCTTGGAGAGGGATTGTAAAAGAAATGCTATCATGGAGCTGTCTAAATCGTATTTAACACCGCCAATGCAATTGGCTGCCAAATTCATGCGATTTCCATAAATGGTTTCTTTTACATCCTGCATGATTTCACGCACTTCCATGGTGTGCATAAAGAGCGACTTAAAGCCAATAATATGCACTTGAATGGCAAGGTTAAAAAGATGCGAGGCAATGCGCTTAATTTCTTCTGCAATAACTCGCAGATACTTAGCTCTTGAGCTGATGCTCATTTGCAAAAGGTTTTCTACCACCATGCTATAGGTAAAAGCATGGGTATTTGAACACAGCGAACAAACGCGCTCGGTAAGAGTTACATTTTTAAAGATATTCCGCTGACTAGCCAAGGCTTCCATACCGCGATGCACATGGCCTGCGGTAATATCTACTTTACGCAACGTTTCGCCCTCAACGCTGAGGTGAAAATATACCGGCTCTTCCAGCGCCACATGCACAGGCCCTAGCGGCAGGGTAAAGGTATTGTCTTTATTCATGGCCTGCCTCCGTATTTTCTTGAGGGGTATTTTCTTGACTAGCGCGATCTTTGAGAATTCGCTCCCATAAGTCAATGGTGCACGCGCCATTCATCATAATTGAAAGGGGCACAGCTTCACCAAGGATACCACCGTCCAGCTCGGGGGAAAGAAAAAGCCTGCGCGGATTGGGCTGATTAAGCACTGCAATATCATACAGCTCCATCATCTCACGCTCATGCCAATCGGCATTGGCAAAAATAGAGGTGATGCTGGGTACTTCGTGGTGCTCGCGGTCAAGAAGCACAGTTATATTTATAATAGTGCCTTGTATTTCAAAATGATAGCACACTTCGTGCACAGGGTCTTGTAAATGTTCACGATTATAGGCTGTTATCATGCCTAAGCGGCCGGCAGCGTCTGCAATCCATTGAGCTGCTTTTATAATATCTTTGGGCAAGCCCAAACGGTACCAATGAAAGGCATTGCCTGCTTCGTCATAACTTATGGTATAGGCAGCAGAAGCTTTGTCCTTAGCCAGCACCGTATGTTGCTCGGCCAAGGTGGTAAGTTGCTGCAAAAGACTTTCTAAGGAAGATACTGACATTTTATATCCTTTTTATGCTTTTTATTCTGCGCTCTCTTCAGTGTTTTTGGGAGGAGTCTGCTGTAATTTACCTTCAATGCGCTGAGCCTCTTCTACTTTGCGACAATTGGGGCAAATACGCACAATATGCTCAGGGTCAATGTCGGTGGTTTTGGCATACAGCTTAGGTATCATATCCCTCGGTAAGGGGCGCATGCTGGCACCGCAGTTTTCGCAAGGCACATAGGGCACAAATTTTTGCTCAATCCAAGTGAATTTTTCTTCTTGGGGGTGAGCATTGTGCCAATCATTGCTTAAAGTAATGGCCTTGGTGGGGCAAAAATGGCGGCATTGGGCGCAAAGGCAACAGCTATTATGCCACACGCTAAAATCATAGCCCGATTGATCACTGCGCACAGAAATATTAATGGCACCGGCGGCGCAAACATGGCGACAAATGCCACAGCCCATACAGCGCTCGGCGTTTAAGGTAACCTTGCCGCGAAAATTGGCTGGCGTAAAGGTTTCGCCTAAAGGAAAGGGGTCGGTGCTGGGGCCTTTACGTAAATTTTGTGCCAAAACTTTAAGAAATTTTGCCATATTACACCTCAATGCCGAGTTTTTTAAGCCAAATTTGCTTTGCCAGTACCACACCTTCTAAGATGGACTGCGGGCGCGGCGGACAGCCCGGCACATTGACATCAATGGGTATATAGCGATCCAGCGGGCCTTCAATGGAATAACCCTCACGGAAAACGCCGCCGGAAATGGGACAAATACCCACAGCCACGGTGACCTTAGGCTCTGGGATTTCATCCCAAACGCGCAAGACTTTTTCTCGCACTTGCGTGGTGAGGGGACCAGTAATGAGCACAATATCGGCATGGCGCGGACTACCACAATATTTACAGCCAAGGCGTTCTACATCGTAGCGCGGAATGCAGGCTGTGGTGGCTAATTCCACATCGCAGCCATTGCAAGAACCTGCATTGATACGAAAAAGCCAAGGAGAGCGTACCGAAAGTTTTTTTAAAAATTGCATGATTTCTCCCTAACTTATTGCAGCCAAACAAGTATCAAACTTATAAGGGCTAGTGAGGTTGGATATTTAATATAAAAACCTAAGGCTTGATCAATACGAAAACGCCCTGTGGCAGATTTTACCAAGGTTATAGAAAGTGCCATAATGAGCAGACATTTTGCAAAAAACCATAGCACATTTACTAGCCAAAATTCTCCAAGACTACCGGGAAAAGCACCGGGGAAGAATAAAGCCACACCTAAACCCAAGACCACAAAAGTTTTGAGGGCAGAGCCTAAGAAAAATAATGCTAAGGGCGGGCCACTGTATTCCAGTAAAGGCCCTTCTAAAATTTCCGTTTCTGCTTCGGGTATATCAAAGGGCACTGTGCCCATGGTGCCGGGCAAAAAAAGCAAATAGGCCAAAAGCGCCGGAATCATAATGGGATTAATACCAAAAATACCTTGTTCTTGCTGAAAGGCTACAATGGCTTGTAAAGAAAATTCCGCTCCTACGCCGGTGGCTTTGCCCACAAACATGGCCACAGCCAAGATAATGGCCAGCAGAGGTATTTCATAGGCCAGCATCATAAGCATTTCGCGCGAAAAGCCCATGGCACCAAAGGGCGAAGAAGAAGCCGTGGCACCCAGCATAAGGGCTATGGCTGGTAAGGGTAAGAGATAAAAAATAACTAATAAGTCCCCCATATTACTCATGCCATCGTACAGACCGCTGAGGGGGATAAAGGCCGCACATACAGCCATGCCCACAAAGCCCACCACAGGCGCTAATAAAAATCCGGTCACATGGGCAGTTTGAGGAATAAGGGTTTCCTTAGTAAGTAATTTGGCAACATCAATCCATGGTTGATATAAGGGCGGCCCCACACGGCGTTGCAAACGCGCTTCCATGCGCCTATCTAAGCCTTTGAGGAAAAGCCCAAAGGCCAAGGCAAAGATGCCACCGGGGAAAATGCACATATGAAAAAGAGCTAGTAAGCTATCTAGCATAATTTATTTCTCCTTATTTTCCCTGTTTTTCTCGTAATCCATAAAGTTTTTACCCAAGGTGGGCAAAAGGCTTTCTCGCCAAAAGGTCATAAGGCCACCGTAAACAGAATGGGGCTGCATACGAGAGCTGGCCTCTTCCGGCGCTATACCGCAAGAATGCACGGGGGTAATGCGAGAGTTTTTTCGCACAAAGTACATCAAGGCCTTCCATGTGCCCACAAAGGCCACCAGCATCATAAGGCACATATTGGTGGCATTCCACGCGGCGGGGCCAGCTTGAACGCCTGTAAGGGCAATGTGCAAGGGCACTATGCCATAATCGTTTAAAATACCATTGATGGGATAGAGCATAATCCCCGGGAAAACACCTAGCACTATGCAGGCGCCGGCAAGCAAACGCATGGGCATGCGCATGGCAGGGCTAGCGTCTTCTATATGTGCCAAGTGCGGCCCCGGTTGTCCCATAAAGGCCGTGTGTAAGAACTTGGCAATATAGGCCAAGGTGATGACAGAGCCTATAAGGGAAAGCATGGCTAAAAAGGGCTCATTGGCCTGCATAAGGGCATGATAAATAATCCATTTAGAGGTAAATCCGCTAGATGGGGGAATGCCCACCACCGAAAGGCCGGCAATGGCAAACATGGTGAGGGTAAAGGGCATTTTATGGCCAATACCGCCTAAATCTTGCAAAGAATCCTTATGGCTTTGGAACATAAGCACGCCGCACATAAGGAACAGTAAATCTTTGAAGAATATATGGTTAACTACATGCAATAAACCACCGGCATAGCCAAGGCTACCGCCCACAGCTATGGCTAAGACCATATAGCCAATTTGGCTTACGGTGGAATAAATGAAAATAAGTTTAAGATTGCTGCTGAGCAAAGCCTGCATGGAGGCCATAACAATGGTAATGCCGCCAATCCACATGACTACGCTTTGTATGGTGTGGGCATAGCCTGGGTTTAGGGCATGGATAACCGTTAAGCTACCGCCAAGGATGATGAAAAGCTTCATAAGCCCCAGCAGGGCGCTTTTTAAAAGCACCGATGATATAAAACCGGATACAGGCGTAGGCGCCAGAGCTGGGTGCATTTGCCAATCAATGCGCAAGGGCAGTTGCGCCGCTTTCATAACAAAGCCAAGAGCCAAAAGGGCGTAGGCTGCATGGCCTGCCCAGGGGTGCAGAGCAAGACTTTCTTGCAGCCCTTGAGGCCATGTGCCCATAAAGCTTAAGGGGGCACCGGCGCCTAAGAGGCAAACACCTAAGAAGATAAAGCCCGCGCCGCTGAGGTTAAAGAGAAAGTATTTAAAGGCTTCGTGAAGGCCTTCCTTAGTGCCTTCATGGGCAAGGGTAAAATATAATGCCCATGAGCTCATAATTTCCCAGAAAAGGAAAAAGGCATACAAATGCGTAGCCGAAGCGAGACCCAATAAACCGGCGCACATGGCACAGAAAAAGGCATAAAAGCGCCATTGACTATGGCTGTGCTCCATATAGGCTAAGGCATAGGTCATATTTATGGCGCCAAGCAGGGGCACTATAAGGGCAAAGCCAAAGGAAAGGCCGTCTAAATCTTGCCCAAAGAGTATAACGAGAAGCGCCGTAAAAAGTAAAATACCCACGGCGGCGCGTCCGGCTTGTATGCGGTCACGGTGCAAGATACAAGGCACAAAGGCACCCAGCATGGGTACGATAACGTATATGGGCCAAGAAATATCCATGGCGGCAAGAAGATTTTGGGCAGAATCCACAGTTCCTGTGGCATTGAAGTATTGCGCTGCGGCGGCTGTAATAAGGCCTTGCGTTATTTGCGGGAAAATACCTAAGAGTACACAGCCAAAGGCTAAAATGCCCAGCGCCGCAGACATGGGGCCGCTTTGTTCCCATGCTGCATTGTGTGGGAGGCGCTCTATAGGGCTTTTTTCAAAAATCAGCGTACGCAAAATGCGAGTATAGTATACAGCGCCCACCAAGGAACCTACCACAATAAGCGCTGCCATAAGCCAATGGCCTGACTGCATGGCGGCTTGAATCATAAGGAATTTACCCACAAAGCCTGCAAAGGGAGGTAGCCCCATGATGGCTAAAAGGCCCACGGCCATACAGCTTACGGTAAAGGGCATATGCTGGCCAAGGCCGCGTAAATCTTCTATTTTGCGGCTTCCTGTGCGTAAGATAAGTACGCCGCCAGCTAAGAAAAGCAAGTCTTTCATAAGGGCGTGATTCATCACATGGGTGAGAGCTGCCACGGTGGAAAGATAGGTGCCAAGGCCTAAAACAAGCACAATTTCACCCACTTGGCCAAGGGTAGAATAGGCCAATAAGCGTTTAATATCATCTTGGCGTAAGGCCATAATTTCGCCATAAATTAAGGTAGCACCGCCAAGGAAGCTTAAATTATAGCCTATCCAAGAAAGCCCCCCTTGGGCAAGGCCATGCTGTGCCAATGAGGCAGCGCCGGCTTCCCCTAAGAGCAAGGTAATAATACCAAAAATACCCATCTTGGTAATGATGCCCGATAAAGGAGCAGATACTGAAGAGGGCGCCGCAGGGTGAGCCTCGGGTAGCCACGCATGCAAGGGCAATAGACCGGCCTTGGCCACAAAGCCGGCTAAAGTGAGTATTAAAGCTACCTTAAGGGTAAAAGAGGGCATGGCATTGGTGATTTCTGCTATGGCCGTGAGCTGCGCAGTGTGCGCTCCCAGCAAAGCCAGACCGGGTAGCATAAGTAAGGCGCCGCCGGCGCACATGACATAGTATTTTGTACCGGCGTCAAGCACAGTGACAGTCTTAGAGTCGCGCGCTTCATGCACCACTAAAAAGTAAGAAGCAAAGGTCATAAGTTCCCAATAGCCATAAAAAGCGCCTAAATTAGGTGTGCTTACTATGCCTACCAAGGCAGCAAAAGTGAGTAATAAAAAGAAATAATATCTTGTAAGATGGTGGCCTGTACGCATATATCCAGTGGAGTAGAGGGTCACCACAAGCCCCATACCTGTAATAAGCAGGGCAAAAAGGCGCGCCATGGGGCTTATATCATCAATTATACCAGCGCATAAAAAGGCTATGCCCATACATGTCATGGCAGATTTTTCTAAAAGTTCCGGTCTTCTTTGGCTTAGTAGGGCGCAGACAAATGCCCCCACAAAGAGAACTATAAAGGCCAGAGGGGTAGGGGTGTGGCTTAGGCTTGCGCCAGCAATAGCGGCGCACATATCGGCCAGAGGTGCGCGTAAAAAGCCAAAGATAATAATTAAAAATAGAAGTATTTTGATGAGGAATGAACTTTGCCCAAGGCTGGTGAAGATATCAACATCTTGCGCATGCTCTTGTGTTTCTAAATAAACTTCACGCACGGCCTGAATATGCAGCCACACAAAAACTGTAGAGCTTAGCGCCATCAATACCATGACAAAGGTGTCTGCTACAAAATGTGTTGCTAAAATACCTTGTGTGGCAAAAAAACGCCCTTCCGGTACAAGGAAGGGAGAGCCGCCCACAGCCGCCAACATAGCCAGAGCAAAAAGCGCCGCCGTAAAGGGCTGCTTTTGGGCATTGTGGGTTATGTATTCGTTGTGCTTTCGCCCATAACTTAAAGTACTGTAAGCAGTAAAAGCTAGTGTTCGTGCAACACATTGAAAAAGCGCAAAAAGCAAGGCGCCGGTATGGGCAAGGCCATGAGAGGCAGCCATGGCCATGACTATAAAGCCAAGGTCTGCCGCAGCGCCCCAAGCTATAAGCTTTTGGTACTGTGCCCGCCCTTTATAGGCCTGATACGTGGCATACAATAAAAGCAACAAAGCGCCGAAGAAAAGCAAAGTGCTACCAAGGCTAGCAGAAAACTCTTGTGTCATAAAAGCCTCATTAAGAAAGTAATGGGGATATGCTCTGCGTGACTGCAGAAGAAATATATCGTGAAAAAATACACGAGCGTAGATGTTTTGGCAAGAATAATTTTTTATACATTATGGACATAACGTGTGCAATGTGTAGCAAGGGTTTTGAAAAAATAGCTCGGATGTGAACTAAAAAATACTTGCATAATACAAAAAATTGGGCATAGTCATAATGCAATACGCAGTATATAGATAAGAAATAATCTGTGAACTTATTGGAGGAATATGCAGTATGAAAAAGCTCATTAACGATGTTACCAATGTAGAAAAAGAAATGATTGAGGGGCTTGTAAAAGCCTATCCTAAGCATTTGCGTAAGTTAGACGCAGGTACCATTGTGGTCCGCGCTGAGGCTAAGAAAGGTAAGGTAAGCCTTATTAGCGGTGGCGGTAGCGGACACGAGCCAGCTCATGGCGGCTTTGTGGGCATGGGTATGTTAGACTGTGCTGTGGCTGGCGCAGTATTTACTTCTCCTACGCCAGATCAAGTGTATGAAGGCATTAAAGCCATTGCCACCCCAGAAGGTGTGCTTATGGTTATAAAAAATTACTCTGGCGATATAATGAATTTTGAAATGGCTGCAGATATGGCTCGTGATGAGGGCTATAATGTAGAATATGTAGTGGTTAACGATGATGTGGCTGTGCAAGATAGTTTGTATACCACGGGGCGACGCGGCGTAGCTGGTACAGTTTTTGTGCATAAAATTGCCGGTGCTAAGGCTGAAAGCGGTGCTAACCTTGAAGAAGTAAAAAGCGTAGCCCAAAAGGTTATTGAAAATGTACGTACCATGGGCATGGCTATTTCTCCTTGTACTGTGCCTGCCGCAGGAAAACCCGGCTTTGAACTGGCAGATGATGAAATGGAAATTGGCATTGGTATTCATGGAGAGCCCGGTACACATCGTGAATCTTTGCAATCTGCTGATGCCATTGTAGCTTTGCTTATGGAAAAGATTTTGGCTGATATTGATTTTGTCGGTAGTGAAGTGGCTGTGATGATTAATAGCGCTGGGGCAACCCCTCCCATGGAGTTGTATATTATTAACAATAAAGTGCATGATATTTTAGTTGAAAAAGGTATTGCCATTTATAAAACATTTGTGGGTAACTATATGACATCCATCGATATGGCAGGTTTTTCCATCACGTTATTGCGCTTAGACTCCGAGCTTAAAACTTTGCTAGATGCCCCAGCCAATACTCCGGCCTTTACGGCTTAAATTATTATCAACTTTACCTTGGCACTTATGAGCGCTAAGGTAGTTTTATATGAGGAATATATGTTTGATACTGCAAAGCTTATAGATGTTATCAATGATAGTGCTAAAACGTTACTCGCCCACAAGGAAATGCTCACAGATTTAGATATTGCCATTGGTGATGGCGATCATGGTATAAATATGGCTCGCGGTGC
>CAYJND010000040.1:0-15492 GCA_964371565.1 uncultured Desulfovibrionaceae bacterium | reverse complement strand
TTTATAAGTTCTATTTTTACTGATAGTTAAGTTGTTTTTCAGTGTCGACTAACTATGACCATTTTTTCAAGTGTTCTTCAATAAAGGCACATATTTGAGCATGCTCAGTCTTACCTTGCTCCTGCACATACAAAGCCTTACCAAAAGCAAAGTGAATGGTTCGCTCAGGATGCACTGCACCAAAATCTTTAACAAGCTTTCCTTGTGCCCAAGCATCGGTTTTTAAGGCAAGAGGAATCATGGGGCTACCGCTGTGCTTTGCTAATTTAGCAGCTATGCTATTAAATTTTTTAACATTAAACTCTACAGATCTGGTGCTTTGAGGAAATATTATCAAAGATTTTCCAGCGTCAAGACGCTTTTTTCCTTCTTCCATAACGAGTTTTAAATCTTCGCGTGGATTGCTTCTTCCCACCACAATAACGTCGCGCGTAGCTAATACATCTTTAAAAAATGGAACTTTCATTAATGCGTCTTTAATAACAAAGGTCACAGGACGGCGAGGGCGAATAATGCCCGGTAAAAGAAAGGTTTCAAGGGTACTCATATGATTACCTACAAAAATACAAGGTTCTTGCACAGCGTCCACATGCTCAAGCCCTTCTATTTCTATGCGAGCTCCCACCTTTTCCATAACCTTGGCAATGCCTACACTTTCATTGGACCATTTAACATCTGTGCATTTGCCAACTTTAGCCGCATAACACAGGCGCCACACAGGGCCTGTAATAGCATAGGTATAAAATGCTAAAGAAGGAAAATATCGCGCCACCATACCAGGATGAAAAGTGGGGGAGGTATAGTGCGTGCCAAGCCCATAATGGGTATCAAAAGTCTCTATTGCTGCTTGATTCATAATATCACCGTATTGTATTACCCCTGAGGATAGGTCTTTTGTTGTTGCATTTTTTGCCACCACTGAGCCAAACGTGCTTCATCACCATTGTTGCGTGGTTGATAAAAGCGTCTCCCTTGGAGCTCTTGGGGCAAATACTCTTGATCTACCCACCCTTGTGGATAATTGTGTGGATATTTATATTCTTTACCATAACCCCATTCTTTATGTAATTTGGTTACGGCATTGCGCAAATGCAAAGGCACAGGCTGAGGCCCTTGCATTTTGATATCTCTTTGAGCCAAAAGGTAAGCTGCATAGGCACTATTACTTTTGCGAGCAAGGGCTAGGTACACTACAGTTTCCGCAAGTGGGATAAAACCTTCAGGCATACCCACAAATTCTATGGCTTGCTGACAAGCTACAGCGAGGGGCAGGGCGCCGGGGTCGGCAAGGCCCACATCTTCTGAAGCAGAAAGAATAAGACGCCGACAAATAAAGCGTGGGTCTTCACCGCCTTCTAGAAGACAAGCCAAATAATATAAGGCCGCATCGGGGTCGCTGCCACGTATGGACTTTATAAGAGCAGAGGCTAGCTCATAGTGGCTATCGCCATCTTTATCATGACGGCTAAGAATTTCTGGTAAACCTTTTTTGACATTTTCAAGGCTACGTTCTTCTTCTGGCAAGGCAGATACATATTCTACCAAATTCAAAAGAGCACGTGCATCACCACGAGCTACAGAAACCAATAACTCTATAACTTGTTCTTGCAAATTAATATCTTGTGCCGCTGCCCCTCGCGTGGCAAGCTCTTTAAGCTCAGTATGCCCAAGGGTACGCAAACGCAACACATGTAAACGCGATAATAGTTGCCGCGTTACACTAAAAGAAGGGTTTTCTGTGGTGGTAGCAATAAGGGTAAGTTCCCCTGATTCCACCAATGGCAAGAAAAAATCTTGTTGCGCTTTAGAAAAGCGGTGTAATTCATCTAAAATAAGAATTTCCATACCGCTAAGCTTGCGCCGCAATTGCTGCAAACCTGCTTCTGGGGCACTAATGCGTATATAATGCTGTGATTTAGCCTTAGCGAGAAGTAAAGCCAAAGTTGATTTACCGCAACCAGGAGGTCCAAAAAATAATAAAGAAGGTAAACGCTTAGCATTCATAAGGGCTGTTAAGCGTTCTGCTAAGTGGCTTTGCCCTACGAAAAAGTCCATAGAGTCGGGGCGCAGGCGCTCCGGTAAAGGTTGCTGCACGCTCATGCTTTTTTCCTTGCAGGCAGTTGTGATGCCCACCAATGAATGCCAAGGCACAATAAAGAAGCCGTTTCGCAACGCAAGATACGCTTTCCAAGGCTGACGCATTGAAAGTCATTTTGCTGAAAGGTGTTGATTTCTTGCGCTGAAAATCCTCCCTCTGGGCCAATGGCATATATGCTTATACCGTCTTGTCCCGCAAGTTCTGGGGTAAGCATGGCTATACCATCTTGCACTTCCCAAGGAAGAAATTTATGCGCAAAATCTGCACTTTCTTGCATAAGCTCTTGCACACCGCCACGAAGTACACGCACGGCTGGTAACCAAGGGTTACGGCATTGCTTCATGGCTGCCACACATTGCGCAAGCCACTGTTCTTTAACCTCAGCAGGCACCTTACCTTGGCTGTGATCACCTTGCCAAAGCCATACTTCATGCACACCTAACTCTACAGCTTTTTCCATAAAAAAACTGCGTCTTGTGGCTTTGCTCCACGCTAATGCCATAATGGGTAGAGAAGCAGGGCGAGGAAAGAACTCCTCATGCAAAAGTTCAAGGCATACTTCTTTTTTGTTTACTTTTTCTATTCGACACAGCCCCTGCTTGCCTTGCCCGTCCATAATCAGCACTTCTTCACCGGCTTGCAAACGCAAAGCGCCGGCTAAATGGCGTACTTCTTGTTCTTGTAAATAACACAGAGTTTGCTCAGCTGTAGGCCAAGCTTCAGGGGCAAGATAAAAGGCGTGAGGCATGATGAATCCTTTATTACTAGGGCTTGCTAACAAGCATTACGTGCTTTACGCACAGCCACAAATGTATCTCGTAAAGCAACAATACGACGATAATTTTTACGAATTTCTATACCCGCTGGGGTAAGGTCAATTTCTGGCGCTTCTATATAGGTACGAACCACATAGCGAATAGAAAGCACGGCATCAATAAGACCTATGATGGTATCCACAAGGTCAGGGAAGAAATTTACAATTTCATAACTTAACTCTGTAAGCAATGTCACATAATTTTGCATCATATGTCTATAGCTTATGGAAACGCCTTTCACATTGCGCTCGCGCAGCTCTTCGAGCACACGCACCTTTCTGGCTTGCTGAATATAGCCAAAGCGCTCTTGTACTTCGCGGTACAGCTCACGCATTTGCCCAAAGGCGTTTTCCTTAGAAGGAGATTGCAAATAACCATCCACAACCATACTTACTTTTGCAAAAAAATCATCGCTATAGGAAATAATACGCCGCTGATGCTTGGTAAGCCATGTGTATAAAAATTTGAGGCGTTTTTCCTCTGTATCTGTATTTTCAATAACTTCCGTTTTTTTATAAATAATACGGCCAGTATATTCCCCGCGTACAATGTCATTAAGACGCAAGAACATATTACTGCTATCTCTAATGATATTTAACCCCTCTAAGGGACGCCCTGTTAAAGGGTGCAATACCTCTTGCGAAGCCACAGACAGCGCGCGATCTTGGCGTACATTGCGTGCATTATACGCATGTTGACGATATGTAACACGTATTATAACCACACGTTGTTCTTCATCCACAAAAAAACCACCATCTTCAATACTTTTAATGGCATCTTGTTGATCATTATCAAGGCCAATAAGAGCAATTTTTTCCACATGTGGATAACGGCTGTGATCACCATTGCCTATATAGGTGGTAATGGTTCTGTCTGTTTGTCCAAGCACACGTAGCATAAATTTTTCACCCATTTTGTGCAATTTACGGGCAAAAAGGGCGCTAGAGGTACGACGTTCTGAAACAACAGGAAAACCATAAAGCTCCATAAGATATTGATATACAAACATTCTATTGCGCTCATACATATCATTATCGCCATAGCGAAATTTACCCATACGCATGCCAAAACGTTTGAGCTCGCTATCAATATCTGAAGGAAAAGAAGCAAAAATACCGCTTAAATAAAATTGCTTAGCTGCGTCTAAAGAGAAAACATGAGCCCTATCAAGGCGCAATAAATAGGGAATAAGCATGGGATAATAGTCAAGCAGGGACGTATCAAGGCGCCCGCATTCTTGCCTAAAGGATTCATGAATAGCTCTTGGCAAACGCGAAGCCAGAGTTTGTAAATTATGCTTTAAAATGGGCTCTTCAAGGGGGCAAAAGGCACCGTCTGCTATGTCCGTAACATTGAGCAAAGGGTGCAAGGTGTCGTATTGGAAAATTTCTGAAAGGTAGGAAAGGGGACGCGCAAAGGCCACTAAGGAAAAACCAGGTAAATTGGTATATTCCCACATATCATTGTCAAAAGAGGGTAAAAGCTCGCGTCCCTCCACCAAGGGATAATTTTTTACCGATTGATAGGGCTTAACAAGACAATGACGAATGTGAACGGCATTAAGAAAATTATAGAGCTCTTCTAAGGTGTTAAGCTCAATATAATTCTTAAACGAGGAATGATCCTTCCAAGGTAATCCATTCTTGGTGAAAATTTTTTTCCAAGAGATCATACTGCCCTCAAAAATAGGTCTTTAACAAGTTAGTCTTATGGTAAATACCGTTTATACGCGAGGTTTTAAAGCTTTAGAAACAAAATGTAAGGCTTCACTATAGAGAGAATCACCAGCATAGGGGGTAAGCACGCGCGTTCTATTCACACCTACCATGAGCGAAATAATAACTTGCGCCGTGTCTTTAATAGTAATATTTGCATCAATACTGCCATCTTGCATACCTTGAGCAAGGCAAGACTCTAATTCTTGAGACACTTGCTGAAAGCTACTGGTCATAATTTCTCTATCGGTAGTGGTTTTCATATCACTATAGGGAGAACATCGTACGAGTACAAGCCAATGAGAATTTTTATCTATGGAAAAGTCTAAATACGCTTGGCAAAAATTCAAAACTCTTTCGTATCCTGTACCTTCTTTAGCAGTGGCAGCACGCAGTACTATTAAAAAATTTTCTAATACATCCAAGCCCGCAGCAAGAAAAAGCTTTTCTTTATTTCCATAATGGTGGGTTAAAAGCCCTAAGGCAACGCCAGCTTTTTCAGAAATTTTTTTAAAGGTAGTTTCCACATAGCCATATTCACCAAAAAGTTCTTTGGCAGCCGTCAGTAAGGCGTCTTTTTTAGACTTTTGCATTCTATTCTCTCATTTATCACAAAAATATCATGGCATAATGGAGGGATACTCACACTAAGACCCCATAAAGTATGTAGAATATATTTTTTACGCATCACTGTCAATAAAGAGCATGACATTCTATCTATTTTAGAAAAAACGCATAACAGCATTGAATTAACAGTATATATAGCTAAGATAAACTTTATGTATAGGTAGGTAGTGGTTACTTTTGAGACGTAAAGGTGGCAAAGACAAGAGCAAGCATACACAAGCTTATACCTATACCAAAAAGAAAAACCCAATCATAACCGCCTTGACCAAAAAGAAAACCGCATACAAGAGGGGCTACACTTTGGGATAGACGCAAGGTAGTGCCATTAACAGCCATAAGGGCGCCACGAGCCGAAAAGGGTGCCACAGTGCTTAAAGAAGTCATGGTTATAGGATACAGTAAACCTTGCCCAATGCCATAACATAAAACAGGAACACTTAAAGCCCAATACGACCATTCAATAGGCCATATACAAAGCCAAATCATGGATAGTACAAAAAAAACGGCGCCAAGTGAGGCTACAAGACGTTGAGACAAAGCCAAGGTAATGGGCGCTAACAAAAGCGTAGCCAGTACAGTACCTAGGGAAGATAAGGCAAATAAAAAACCAATTTGCATAGGTGATGCAGCATAAAATTGTGTAGCTAAAAGGGGAAAATAACTAATAAGTGGCCCATAAAGTATACAAAAGGCACAAAAAGTGATGCCAAAATGAAAGAGGGTTTTGTAATGCACAAGATAGGTACGCACCTGCACAGCATATTTTTTCATATCCCCCTTTTTTTCATGGCTGGCTATGGGGGTGTAGAGAGTGAGCAAGGCTAGCGGCAAAGCTAGCAAAGAAATGCGTAATGTCCAAGGCCATCCTATTTCTCCCATAAGGCCACCAAGAGCAGGAAAAATAGCCGCGCCTAAGCTTAATGAGGTGGCTGCATAGCCCATAATACGTAAGCGCGAAGCATCATCGCGATAATTATCTCCCACAATGATGGCATAAAGCACCCCAAGACTGCTGGCGCCGATGCCTTGTAGCATACGCCAAAAAAGTAAGGTAGTAAGAGAATCAGCAAAAGAAGCCGCAAAACCTGCTAAGGCAAAAAGAGTTAAACAGGGCGCTAGAACAGCTTTTCGCCCTAATCTATCGGCAAGGATACCACAAATAGGCGCAAAAAAAATGCCGGGTAGGGTAAAGGAATAAATAAGTACACCTAGCATGGTGGCATCAAGATTCATATCCTTAGCCATGGCAGGAAGCACAGGCAAAGTTACCGCAATGCCCATAACGCTGATTAAAGCAGTGCCAAAAATAAGTACACGGCGTGCAAGCTCTGCTTTTGATAAAGTAGCAAGAAGTGAATTGTCCATGGGGCTTAATTTTAAGCCCAAAGCTAGGCCTTATGTCCTTTATAAACAGAATCTTGCGCTAATTGCGCTTTTAAGTTTTGACGTAGTAGATAAGCTTTGCTTTCTAAAGGTGCTTTAACAATTTTTTTAGAGGCAACTTTAACGCTAGATTTTTTAGGCAGTTTCACCTCTTTGGCGGCAAAGGCGCTCAGGCTTTGTAAACGCGTGGCAACCAAAGCGTATAACGATCCCTTGGTAAAGCTTTCATCTTTACGTCTTTTTCCCGCAGTTAAGCCTGTGAGTAGTTCTAAGGCCTCATCAATATGCTTAATAGGATAAATGGCAAAACGTCCTTGTTGTACCGCTTCCATAATACGCGGAGAAAGCATCAGATTTTCAACATTATCATGCGGTATAAGCACCCCTTGCGTACCCGTTAGACCATGCCTATGACAAACATTAAAAAAGCCTTCGATTTTGTGGCTCACACCGCCTACGGCCATAATTTGCCCCGACTGATTCAGTGCACCGGTAAAGGCTAAATCTAAACGCACAGGTACTTCAGCAATGGCAGAAAGCAAAGATACGAGCTCTGCCCCTGAAGCAGAATCCCCCTCAATACCAGCGTAACATTGCTCAATACAAATACTACCGGTAAGTACAATGGGGTGACGGCGTGCAAACAGTGCGGTAAGATAGCTTTTTAAAATCATAATGGCCTTGGTGTGAATAGGGCCGCCAAGTTCTGCCTCACGCTCAAGGTCAATAATACCGCCATGCCCCACACCTACGGTGCAAGAAATTTGATGCGGTAAGCCAAATTCAAAGTCGCCATGCCCTGTTACCGAAAGGCCATTTACAAGGCCTATGGCTTCACCAGAGGTACGCACTTTAATAATATTGCGATCGTATTCTTCTAAAAATACATCTTGCACCAAATTAGCGCGATAATATTTATCATCAGCTGCTTGCTGCAAGCAAGGCGCATCAACAATGGCCTGTCCCTGCTTTGCCGCCAGCGCCGAGGCCTCCATCATAATCTCACGAATAAGAGGAAATTTTAAACTTAATCTGCGCTGATCTTCCATAAGGCGAGAGCCATAATCTACCAGCCAAGCTAAAGCACTTTTATCAAAGGTAGGCAAGCCAGTATTTTTAATAATTTGATGTAAACGTTGTAAAAAACAACGAATATTTTGCGCATTGCGTTCGGCATATTCAGATACATGGGCTTTAATGCGAAAAAGCTTGGCAAAACGCTCATCACCCTCGAGCAATGTCTCATAAATACCTTCACTGCCAATGAGGATAACCTTTACATGCAAATCAACACGTTGCGGTTCTATGCTCTTGGTTCTGGCAGCGCTTTCTTGCCCTTCGGTGGCATCTTCTATGCGAGAAAATCCGGTACGCAATGAGCGCAATAGTCCTTCCCAGGCCTGATAATGCTGTAAAATGTCATCAATGCGAATAACCAGATAGCCACCATTGGCCTTGTGCAAAGAGCCAGCCTTGATTAGCGAAAAATCTGTAATAAGCGCGCCCATTTCTGATTCTCTTTCAATACACCCAAGCAAATTACTTACCGTAGGGTGTTCATCAAAAATAATAGGAGCACCTTTTGTAGCTGAATTATCCACAAAAACATTAATATCATAACGTCCCATATCGGGCTCATTTTGCATGCCATGAGATAAATCAAGCCCCATGGGGCCCATACCAGGTGTAGCAAGGCCATCACGTGCAGTGAATGAATCTAAATTATCCAGTACATCTTGGTAAAAAGCGTCGAGATATTTTTTTAAGGTCTCATCAGGATGCTTACGTAAAAAACTTTCTTGCAAAGGTTTGAGAATTTTTTCAAGCATACGAACAGCCACAGTGCGCTCAAGCTCTTTTTCATTTTCACGCAATTCTTGTTCTACACGTGTCAAATGCCGCATGTGACCACTCATGGTGTTCATAAGGGCATCGGCTTTACGTTTAAAGACCTGACGTACTTCTGTTTCTAAATGCTCAAATTCATCTTCGCTAAGACGTTTTCCTTCTACCAAGGGATACAAAGTTACACCGCCGCCATCATCCACATCAAGGCAAAATCCTTTGGCTTTGGCCAGTTCATTCATGCGCTTTAAAATGGTAGATTTAGACTCTTGAAAAGCGTCTAAAATCTTAGAACGGCTTGTAATATATAGCTCTGTTTCGAAGTGGCGTGGCAACTCTTTACGAATTTTATTTACCACATCTTGCAACATCTTTTTAAATACACGCCCTTGCCCGGCTGGAAGGCGCAAAAGAATAGGTTTATCCGCATCGGAAAAATTATATAAATAAATCATATCCGGCGGCGTTGCTGCTTTTCGTGCATGGGGCAACAAGGTTTCACGCACTAAATACGAACGACCCAAATGTGCACCGCCGCACACATAGACATTATACCCCTCGTGCTGCATATATAAAGCTAATTCCAAGGCTTTAAGAGCGCGCGGCTGTAACATATGCTTAGCCCCATTTCTGGGGGTGGGTATATGGTCGCTACTTTCCCACGGAATATGCTTCATATCCGTAGAAATATTTAATTTATGTGCGGGTAAAACACTAATAGTTGCCATAATTACTCAAAATTAATTTTCTGTATTGGCATATAAAGCACGCAAAATATCTGCAGCGCCCATATCCAAAAGTTTTTGGGCAAGAGCCTTACCGATGGATGCAGCTTGATCGGCAGGACCCGTCATACTTTCGCGCAAAAGACCAGTGCCATCTACTTGCGCCACAAGTCCCTCAAGAGTAAAGGTATTATCTTCATGTAAAATAGCATGACCGGCAATGGGCACCTGACATCCGCCCTCAAGACCAGCTAAAAAAGCACGCTCTGCAGTAACACATACTCTCGTGCCAGCATCTTCTAAAAAGCGCAAAGCTTGCAAAACATCTTCTCTATCACTACGACACTCAATACCTAGTGCGCCTTGTCCCACAGCGGGAATAAAAGATTCTTTGGGCAAGGTAAACATATGCGGTGCGCTTAAATTAAGTCTTTTTAGACCAGCATCTGCCAATACAATGGCATCGTATTGACCTTCCATAAGCTTACGCAAGCGTGTATTCACATTACCGCGTAAAGATGAAATACGTAAATCAGGGCGCAAAGCTAAAAGCTGTGCCTGACGACGCAAAGAAGAGGTTCCTACATGGGCTCCTTGAGGTAAATCTTCAAGACTAGCATAATTTACAGATAAAAGGGCATCGGTAGGAACTTCACGCTCTGGAATGCAACTAAGCACCAAACCCTCTGGTAACTCCATGGGTACATCTTTCATACTATGCACAGCAATATCAGCAGTATTATCTAAGAGAGCTTCTTCTATTTCTTTAACAAAAAGCCCTTTACCGCCCACTTTTGCTAAGGGTACATCAAGAATAATATCACCTTTAGTTTTAATTTCTTTCAGGGATACTTCAATACCTGGGTATTGCGCTTCAAGGCAAGATTTTACATGATAGGCTTGCCAAAGAGCTAATTGGCTGCCACGAGTGGCAATAGTACATTTTTTCATGATATATTCCTTACTCTATGTCGTGAAATGAAAGATTAATGGCAGGTGGCGCAATTGCCGCCACTACAGCCGCCGCATTTGCTAGCCCCAGCACTAGGCGGCGCCATGGATGCATCACCACTGCCTCCGGAGCGCTGCACACAAGGACGAGATATAAGCTTTTCACATTGCGAAGCGCCGCAATGCACACAAGAGGGTAACTCATTGCCAAAAACTATTTCTTCAAACTCGCGGTGACATTTTGAACAAAAATATTCATAAATAGGCATATCATACTCCGTATAAGGCAATATCTTGTATCTTTTAAAAAGCTCTTTATATATGTAACTCTTTAACGTTTTTAAAGAGAAAATAATCCATAAGGTGGCACAACATGTGCCCGGTAGCAATATGTAACTCTTGCACAAGAGGAGTTGATGCATGAGGTACGGGCAGCAAAATGTCACATAAGAGGGCCATTTGTCCAGTGTTTAAAGGGGGGTTTTGTGCTAAATTTTCTTTTAAGGGGGCATCTTTTGTCCCCACCATGCCTATAGTATGCAGGCCTTGTTCTTTGGCTGCACTTAAAGCTGCCAGTACATTGGGACTAGTGCCAGAGGTTGAAATACCAATAAGCACATCTCCCTTTTGACCTAAGGCTTGCACTTGCTTAGAAAAAATTTGCTCAAAACCAAAGTCATTAGCGATGGCTGTAAGAATAGAGGTGTCTGTTGTTAAAGCAATGGCCGGTAGGGGAGGTCTGCTCAGCAAAAAGCGATTAACTATTTCTGCGGCTATATGCTGAGCATCGGCGGCACTGCCTCCATTGCCACAAAGTAAAATTTTGCCTCCTTGGGCGATGGAACTTGCCAAAAGACGCGCTGCCTGCTCAATGGAAGGGGCGCATTGTGCAAAATATTTTTGCCGTAATAAGACCCCTTCTTCAGCATATAAGCTTAAAATTTCTTGTGCAGAGGGCAAAGCCTTACCCAAATCATCTTCTTGTAATGTCCAAGGTAGCGTTTTTTTCACAAATTTCCCCTGTATTGCTGAACAAATTTCACAAATTTTAACTACGTATTCTTAGTAACTACAACACATATATATAGACCATGTTTTTTATTCTGACAAGATATAGAAATTAAAAAAGTTCCATACATACATTTTCCTTGTGAAATTATCTCCATAAAAACCTTGAACTAAGCCTATTTATTCGCTACTCTAAATAAATGGATAGCAAAGCTAAAAATCTTCATCTTCTAATTATTGTTAAAGTTAACAATACCCAAGCTTCAGATCTTGCTTTACGCATAGCCACATGGCTTTTAGATCAAGATCACAAAGCTACCATTGTGGATGATGTAAATACCATTCAAGCCTATAGCCAACAAAAGTTTGATTTTGTACTTGTGCTTGGCGGCGATGGAACCATGCTTGGTGTAGCCAGAGCCTTTGCAGAAAATCCCACGCCCTTAGTTGGGATAAATTTTGGACGTGTAGGCTTTTTAACAGAGCTTAGCCCAGAGAATTGGCAATGCGGTTTGGAAGCCATTTTGGCTGGCAAACATAGTGTGCTTAAACGCATGGCCTTAGGCTGGAAAGTCTACCGCGATGACAACCTTATCCACAAGGGGTATGCCATCAATGATATGGTGCTTAATCGCGGCGCTTTATCGCGTGTAATCACCCTTGATGTGCGCGTAGAGTCAGAATCCATAGGCGTTATTCGCGCCGATGGCCTTATTCTCTCATCTCCTGTAGGCTCTACGGGCTATGCGGTTTCTGCAGGTGGCCCCTTGGTACATCCTGCCAATAATGTTATAGTTGTTACAGCTATTTGCCCTTATTTATGTAATTTTCCTGCCATGGTTTTACCAAATACCATGCCCGTGCAAGTGCTGTTGCGCCAATCTTCTACTAAAACCTATGCCACCATTGACGGACAAGAAAGCATCCCTTTACAAACCCACGACCTTGTGGAAGTTCACTGTGTACCAGAGGCAGTGCTTTTTGCCTGTATTGGCGTGGAGCAATATTTTACCCCCTTGCGCGAGCGCGGCTTTATTCACGGTTTGCAATAAAAAATAGCCTAAGTAGGTAATATATGAAAACTTCCATTCAAGTTACTCGAAATAGTGAAGTCTTTTTAGGCAAAGATATGTATTTTGATGCATGGCTATATAATTTTATGATAGAAAATAATTTTGCCTATCATATGAATAGAGAGCTGGTAGCCTCACCAGAGCAAATGGCCTTTATGGTGGCCTTAGAAGAAAATGAAGTCTATATTCCTTGCTCTGAAGAACATTTTCAATTTTTAACTCAGCCGCACATGTCGCGCCAACTGCGCGATCAATACGCAAGAGTTTGGCTTACCGTAGTAAAAATGCTACGTACCTTTGAGCCTCAAAGAGCTGTACGTCGCCGAGTTTTAGCTTTTTGTCGCCTTCGCTTTCAACAGTTTTTAAAAAATCACGCAGTACTACCGTCTAGAGCCATGAAGCGTATGACCAGTCTTATGGCTGCTCAAACCAGCGTAGATGATCCATGGTTGCATGTGCGCCAAAAAGCCAATGCTTTAGCCCATGAAATTTTCACATCTTCTGCCTTGCAAACGGCATTACAAAAAGCCCCGCAACATTTTTCTTGTGAAAGCAGCCTTTCCTCTTTGCGCGAAGAGATAAATAGTATTGAAATTGCAAGGCTTATGTATTTATCTGCCAATTCACGCATTTTGATGAAAGAAACGCCATCCCCTTTAGAATGGCAAAGTATTTTTGAAAACCTTAAAGTATCACATGAACCTTTACTCACCTTACTGGGCGGAGAAAAAGACGAAGCCAAAACCATTTTATTTTTGCCTGATACCAGTGGTGGTTTTGTCTTTGATATGGCCTTGTTGCAGCGCTTACAACGCATGGGGCATAAAATTATTGTGGCTTTAAAAGAGGGCTTTTATTTTTATAGTCCCATTATGCAAGATATTGAAAGTGACCCTATTTTGGAGCAATTGTTTGAGGGCGCCACTCTTGTGCGTGAATCAAGTATTAGCAAAAATCGCTTACTTAATCTTTTACGTCAATCTTCACTAGTTGTTATCCATGATGGCACCAGAGAAAGGCTTAATTTATACCGCACCAATGTGGCTTTTGCTAGAGCCTGGAAAGAAGCCGATGTAATATTAGCCAAAGGCAGGCGCAATGCGGAAATTTTGGGACTTAGCTCACAAAAATTTACCCGTGATATTGTGTGCTATTGGACAGATTCTGAAGGAAAATATGCCATCAAAGAAAAAGCTCGCGCGCGTCATATTCGCAAGTTAAGTGAATTAGATATACGCGAAAGAGCAGAGGGCATTATAGCAAATATGCGCCGCGCCTCCAAAGAGGGCAAAACGGTTATGTTTTATTCTTGTATTATTGGCAGTATACCAGGCCAAGAAAATACAGCCATAGCCCTTGTGCGCGCCTTTGTAGATAATTTACGGCAAAAGCTGGATGATATTTACATTGTTAATCCGGCTGAGCAACTTCCCGACGGTATGGATGGGGATGACCTTATGTACATGTGGGAAAGAGTACAAAGAAGTGGCTATATTCATGTCTGGCGTTTTCAGACAGTTCAGGATATAGAAGACAGCTTCGCCTTGTTAGGAAGAAAAGTATTACCGGCATGGGCCGGAAAAGACGCAACCTTTTCTACCGGCTGCACTAAAGAAATGCGTATAGCTATGGATGTGCAAAAGCGTAATCCTGAGCTGCAAATCATTGGGCCAGATAAAGAAAAGTTTTTCCGTCGTGATAATTATGGCATTGGTAAATATTTTGATGCGCGTATTTAAAGGGAGTTTTTCATGGCTACATATGAAGCCGTTATTGGTTTAGAAGTTCACGTTCAGCTAGCTACACAGTCAAAGCTTTTTTGCTCTTGTTCCACCGCTTTTGGGCAAAGTTCCAATGCAAATGTGTGTGAAGTCTGCTCTGGTATGCCAGGTTCTTTGCCTGTGCTTAATGCCCGCGCTGTGGAATACGCCGCAAAAGCTGGCCTTGCTACCGATTGCACCGTAAATTTATCTTCTATTTTTGCTCGTAAAAATTATTTTTATCCTGATCTACCCATGGGATATCAGATTTCACAATTTGATAAACCCATTTGCGAGCATGGTAGGTTAGAAATTACTGTGGGCGAAAATAAAAAAGTTATTGGCATCACACGCATTCATATGGAAAATGATGCCGGAAAAAATATTCACGATGCCCATGAAAATGCCAGCTTTGTGGATTTAAACCGCGCCGGTACCCCCTTAGTGGAAATTGTTTCCGAGCCAGATATGCGCAGCGCCGAAGAAGCTGTGGCCTATTTAAAAGCCCTGCATGCCATTGTAACAACTCTTGGCATTAGTGATGGCAATATGGAAGAAGGCTCTTTTAGATGCGATGCTAACGTTTCTATTCACAAGCCAGGTACCCCTTTTGGCACCAGGGCTGAACTGAAAAATTTAAATTCTTTCCGTCACGTACAAAAAGCCATTGAATACGAGATTGCCCGTCAACACGACTTGCTAGAAGATGGCGAAGAGGTTGTTCAAGAAACACGTCTTTATGATAGTGTAAAAAACATTACCAAATCCATGCGCAGCAAGGAAGAAGCCCACGACTATCGCTACTTCCCTGACCCAGATCTTTTACCCATTATCATTGAGGAGCAAGATCTCGCCGCTTGGAAAGACACCTTACCAGAACTTCCCAAGGCTCGCATTGCTCGCTTTGTTCAAGATTTGCAATTGGGTCAAGCAGAAGCTGAAACCCTGTGCGCCGATAAAGCCCTAGCTGATTTCTTTGAAGCAGCCCTTGCGGCCTCTCCCAAAACAAAAGTAAGTCGCATAGCCAACTTAGTTCTAGGCGCATTATTGCGCGAACTACACGCCACAGAGCAAAGCGTTGAAGAAATGTCACTGCGCCCAGAAGCTTTAGCTGAGCTAGCACGCATTATTGATGAAGGACTTATTTCTGCAAAAATAGCCAATGATATCTTTCCAGATATTTATGCCAATGGCGCCATGCCCGAAGCTTATGTGAAAGAAAAAGGACTCGTGCAAATTTCAGATAGCTCAGAGCTCGAATCTGCCATAGATAAAGTATTAGCTGATAATCCTGCTGAAGTAGAAGCCTATCGCGGCGGAAAAACTAAGCTTATATCTTTCTTTGTGGGGCAAATCATGCGCGCCACCAAGGGTAAGGCCAACCCTGCTTTAGTGAATGAAATTTTAGCTAAGAAATTATAGCTTGATTTTTTAATACTTATTTCTTGAGGGGGAGAGGAAAACTTTTGCTAGCGCCAAAAAGTTTTCCTCT
>CAYJND010000039.1:826-15922 GCA_964371565.1 uncultured Desulfovibrionaceae bacterium | reverse complement strand
GGAGGGGAACTTTTTTTCCCTAAAAAAAGTTCCCCTCCCCAGAAAATCTACACATCAAAAAAACTAGCCTCTGCTCACATAGGGCTGAGCAATAGCGCGAACCACATCTTTCATAAAATCTTGCACGGGTTCAATGGGTGGATTTTTAATGGGCTTGGTGCCAGGTGCATACACATGAGAGCCAATGGCTACACGTGGCACATGAAAAGCGTCCATCATAAGCTTGCCGTCATAGAGGCATTGCGGAATGGTGTTGTGGTGAGCCTCGCCCTCTCCTGGATAGGTAAGAGTGCCGCCTAGAAAGTGCATATCGCGCAAAGCCATAAGACCGGCATCGGTGGGTCTTGCGCTATAGGGGTAGGCCATAATGCGGGTAACACGTTCAAACATGCCTTCTTTATACAGCTCTTCCATTTGAAATTCTACAATTTTGCGCATGGTGGGGCCATCTACTTTACCAAGGGGCGTATAAAACTTGGTTTGATACCCAAACTCAATATGCGGCATCACCTGCAAAGCATCGGCTATATCTTTGAGCGGCATTACAGAACCAAAATATCCGCTGGTCTTTTTACCCTTGGGAATACTTAAAAAAAACGTAGCCCGCGGCACGGCAATATTTTGTAAAGAGTTGGCAAATATTTCTACAAAGGATTGCGCATTTCCTAAGGGTCCCCTATCTGTGCCCTTAGCTGCCGTAGCGGTTGAAAAAACCATACTGGCATGGGCACCATCGGCGGTGATACCCAAGGGTTTAAAACCTTTGGGCACCACTTTATCTACACGCTGCAAAAAGATATCGCTCATATTCACGGGCCTATAGCCCATTTCCCACGCTTTAGCGAACACCGCCGCCAATTGCTGCGAAGCTATATCTTCAGGAAAACGCGGAGCGTCATGCACACGATAAAAAGCTAAAATAGGTATGGCAGAAATATGATCCACATAGCGGTCATATTTTTTTTCTGGCTCAAGGCCAGGTATGGACGCTGCATGGGAAAAGGAGTGTAAAAACGGATTAAAAGCAGCCCCTAACCCCCATGTGCCCAGTGCACGTAAAAAGTGACGCCGTTGCATCATATAAATGCTTAACCGCGCCAAATTTTTTGTGAAGGATCATCAGGGTCTTGTGCTATACCATTACGAGCGTCATTAGGCGCATTTTTTATAGTATTGTTAGGGCTATCTTCTGCGCCTTCTGTTACAGGCGCCGCATTTTTATAAGCTAATTGCAAAAGCCAAGGCACTACAGGGGCGCATAAAATTACTAGCATATACAAAGGCCAGCGGTGACCTGTATTTTTACCCACAAACCACGTGGTACCAAGCAAGAAAAACATGACTAAAACCACACCCACTTGGCGCAAACGGCTTTTTTCAATATTGTTTTTCACTTCGCCCCAAAAAGATATTTTTACGCCGCAGTGCGGGCAATGCTTGTGCGTGGCAGAAATATCTTTTTGGCATTGTGAACATTGTAAAAGAGACATGCTTTTTCCTTTATTTTAATAGGCCATAAGACCTAAACTTTGCTTTGTTTTATGGATGCGTAACCAAGACTGACCAATACGCGCCTCAGAAATTCGCCCTGATTTTACCAATTGAAGTAAGATAGCATAAACTTTCTCGGCCTCAGTCGCAAGACCTGTAAGGGGCTTAGCTTGTACCTGCGCTGCCATGCCAGACATTTGGGAAAACTGCGAAAGACCAGGTATATTTTCTGCACCGGGTATACCAGAAAGCATTTGCCCCGCCTGATTTTGCAAAAGCATTTGCACTAACTCTTCTTCGCTTTTATCCCCCTCATTGGCAGTTTCAGACGTATTTTTTTGCATAAGCCCCACTAAGGCTTCCATATTTCCCATGCCTGGTAAGGATGATAACACACCAAGCCCCGCCAAGGGCGAAGAAGCAGGATTAACCATGGCGGGCGGCTCGCTAATAAGTAAAATATCTACCCCTGCCAATACCGATTGCAAGATACTTTCCTCTAAAGAGAAAAAAGGCTGTAAAGCGCGTAAATCTTGCGAAACGATAAGCCCCTCAAATTGCCATTGCTGGCGTACCATATTTTGTAAAAGTGCCGTAGATAAGGGCACAGGACGCATGGCATCATAACCGCGATGGTAAACAAGTGCAGGTTGCAAAGCAAAAACAGGGAATCTATTTTGTGTAGCGTCCTTAGATATTGCCCCAGCTTCTGCTTGCAAGCTCAGACTATTAACATAGGGGCTCAGCTCCCTTTGTTGCCATGTGCCAGAAATATCTGGAATATTTTCTAAAATATTTTTCTGCCCAGAGGGGCTTTGCGTAGCCGCAGCCACGGGGGCAAAACCGCGTACATAGGAACCCGTACCCGGAAAATTACGTAAACAAGGCAAAACCTTAGCCGCTCTAAGGCCACGCCCAAAGGCGAGCACATGCTCTGTGACCTTTTGAGCATCACTGCCAAAAGAACGAAAGCGCTGCCCCATATGCTCGCTTAGGGGGTTCACATTCACATCCCCCGCAGGCCCCAGCGCCATATTAATGCCAAGACCGCCCATTTCTAAACCGGCGCGTCTAGCGGCAATTTCTGTTTGCTCCACCGAGTCTTGCCCCAATCGCGCCGCTGACATAAGCCCTGTAAAGCCAAGATCTGGGCGTAAGGTTTGGGCAGTGCCACCCTCTTGCTCTATGGCTACCCAGAGGGGAAGAGATTTTTCAGGTATAAAACTTTGTAAAGTAGCTATAAGTCTGCGCACTTGCAATGGTGAAGCCACGTTACCTGGCAAACCCACTTGGGCAAGTAAGTGAGCACTTTGCTGCGCTGGCATGCCCGTGGGCGCCATGGCTAAAAGGTCTTCTTGATTGGATGTTTTTTTCTGCACCGGCACAGGCTCTAAAAACACACCGCCCACTTTTCCCGCAGTAATAAGCTTCACTATGGGCGATTGCCTTTCTACCTCAAGACCTGTAAAGCCTGCCAAAACCATTTGCCCAATCATCACCTCTAGGGCAGGAAAACCCGTGGGACTGGGGTCGGTAGAAATAACAGCTTGCCCCAGCGCGGCCTCATCTACATGCTGGCCTACAGTTGCGCTGGGCTGTAAGGCGCGACGAAAATGCTCTTCTAAATTTTTTTGCTCAGGGCTTTTTTCTGTATTATCCGTACCCGAAGAGGCTGTGCTAGGTTTTGGGGGCAAAGGCTCCATAGATAGCGATGGAGAAAAAGATGGAGCAGTGGGTGAGCTTGGATACGGCACAGTATTTTCTGGCGTTTCACTTTTTTTATCTAAAGAAAGAACAGGAATAAGCGGCGCGGCATCGGGTATAAATGGCAATGCCTGCGCAGAGCCTTTTAGCGGTGCAGGAAAATGCTGCTGCATTTCTTCAGGGGTAATTTCTCTGCCCGGTAAGGTGGGTATGCCCCCAGAGCCCACATCAAGCCCCCCAGAGATCTGCGTCACCGAAGTAGCGGCAAAAGCTGCTGTGGAGCAAAAAAAGCAGAGCAATATATGGGCAATAAAATACCACCGTGTTTTCATTTGCACCTCGCTATCTCATCAACTCTTGTGCAGAAAGCACTAAACCTGGGCGCCATTGACATTGCACACGTATATCCTTTCCCCCGCGTCCCCTTTCATCCAAGGTGGCAAAGCTTAATGCCTCTACCACCTCAGCGCTACGCCCTTGTAAATCTTGCTCAGCCTCACTGACGGTATCTTTTAAAGCTTGTAAAGTCATATCTATGGCTTTTTCCAGCGTAAAATTTGGTTTTAACTGCCCCTGTAATCCCAAGGTGGGTATATGCCACTGCCCTTCTAAAGTATCGGCTAAAAATTGCACGTGATCGGTGGGCAAGGTTAAGGCCGCCCCCAGTGCATTAGCACAAGCGCCAAGCTTTGGCACCAAGAGCTTTGCTCCAAATTCTTGCTGCACTAAAGGCGCAAGCCACGCATATAATAATGCCGCCGGCCCGCCCACAAGGCAGATTTGTTTGGGCTGCACAGCATAATCTTCTAACAATTGCGCTAAGGTATATACAGGGCGCCCGTGTAACAATTGCAATAACGTATGCATATCCGATATAATACCATTACAAGCCCGCAGGGCAAGCTTTGAAAGCAAAGTGTGTAATGCCTGCCCTCGTTGATTTGTAAGCTTTTCTAGGCCTTGCTGCGCCGCATCTATATCCATGCCTTGTACTAAATTTTTCTCCGTACACAATAGTGCCAAGGCATCCACCAAGGTAGGTATAGAGCCGCCAAAAACCATGGCTTCCCCTTGGCGCACTAAGCCTTGCTCTGAACCTAAGAGCAATTCATTTTGCTCTTGCGCATAATATAAAGGCGTATCGCCCCCCAAGCGTAAAGAGCGCGTTGCCAAAGCGCGCAGGGGCGTGAGTAGCGTTTCTGTGCCAAAGGTTAAGGGCATACCCTCTGCACTAACCACGGGTAAACCTTGAGCGTACACAGCCATGTCTGTGGTGGTGCCGCCCACATCGAGCAAGAGGCCATCACCCTCTTGGTATGAAAATTCACCCAAGGCCATGCCCCCCATAACACTAGCCGCAGGGCCAGAAAGCACACTAAACAAAGGCGTTGCCAAGGCCGCGTCAAGGCTTAAGGCACCGCCATCAGCTTTAAGTAAATACAAGGGCGGCATAAGAGATGCATGGCCCCCCACAGCCTCATAAAAATTTTGCACAGCCACACGCACTGCCTGCAAAAAACTTTGCTGCACCTCATAAATGCTAGCATTAATATACGCCGCTGCCATGCGCCGCACAAAGTTAAGCTGACCTGTTAAGCTATGGGATAAAGTAATCTGGCAGCTCTTAACACCAAGAGTCTGTAATTTTTTAGCTATGGTTTGCTCATGGCAGGCATTGCGCACGGAGAATTTACCCGCCACTGCAAAATTTTTAACCCCCGTCTTACGCCAGTTTTTGACCTGCCATGCTATATCACCCAGGTCTAAAGGGCTCACCTCATAGCCACGATGATCCAGCCCCCCCGGCACCCGAAAAGCGTATTGCCCCATACAAGAATTTTGTAAAAATCGTCCAGCATCCATGCCAGGGCCTGCCGTATATAACAGTCCCACAGGGGCGGCGTTGCCTTGTATAAGGGCGTTGAGCCCCAAGGTGGTAGATAAGGTTATGCGCTGAATAAAAGGCAAAAGAGTAACAGCATGAGGCAAGGTATCTTGCATGTGACGCCACAAAGCTTCTAAAGCCTCGCCCATACAGGCAGCCACACTTTCTTTGCTTTGAGCACGGGTTTTGACTTTGGCGCTTAGCAAAATAGGCGCATCTTGCCCCTGACCGTACAATACCGCGTCGGTATGGGTGCCCCCCACATCTATGCCTATATATAATTTCATGATTACCCCTTGCGCTTTTCTGTACCCTAGCCTGCCCTGCTGGCAATTTCAAGGTTTTACGCCATGTCTATTAAGCTACTATTAGGGTGATTTTTACATGTGATTTTTTGTTTATGAAGTTTTGTCTAGCATTAGTATATCCCAATATTTCTTACATAGTACAAGGGGAAAATTTTAAAAAGTCCTCCTCCATGCACTTGCTTTCAACTTTCTTTTACTGTATATTTTTTGTTTGCATATACAAATATGTATTTTTTATAAAACGGTTTTAACGCTATAAGGATTATTCATGGAAACTACTGAATTCATTTGGTTTGACGGAAAACTTGTCCCTTGGGCTGAAGCAAATGTGCATGTTCTTTCCCACGCTTTGCATTACGGTACAGGCGTTTTTGAAGGCATTCGCACCTATGACTGTGGTGACGGCACCTCTTCGGTTTTTCGCTTAGAAGAGCATGTGCAGCGCTTGTTTGATTCCATGAAGATTTTAGGCTTAGAAATTCCTCACAGCCATGACACCATTTATAACGGTATCCTTGAAACGCTTAAAGTAAATAAGCTTACACAAGGCTATATTCGCCCCCTAAGCTTTGTGGGCGCCGGCGAAATGGGCATTCACCCAAAGACAAACCCCATTCAAACCATCATTGCTGTATGGCCTTGGGGCGCTTATCTGGGTGCAGAAGCTTTAGCCAATGGTATTAGCATTAAAACCTCTACCTTTACTCGCCACCATGTCAATGCCATGATGACCAAGGCTAAAACCTCTGGCAACTATGTGAATTCCGTTCTGGCTAAAATGGAAGCTGTACGCGATGGCTATGATGAAGCCCTTATGCTCGACACCAATGGCTTTGTATCAGAAGCCACAGGCGAAAATATCTTTATTGTGCGCAATGGCATTATTAAAACCACACCGCTTACCTCTATTTTAGGCGGTATTACGCGCGATAGCGTTATTACGCTCGCTCAAGATCTTGGCTATACCGTGGTAGAACAACAATTCACCCGCGATGAGCTGTATATTGCAGATGAAGCTTTCTTCACCGGCACCGCAGCTGAGCTTACCCCCATTCGCGCTGTGGATAATCGCGTTATTGGCGCTGGCAAGGCCGGCCCTGTGGCTTTAGAATTACAAGAAAAATACTTTGCCATCGTTAAGGGACAAAACCCCAAATACGCAAAATGGCTTAGCAAATATAGCATCTAAAAAAATATGCCCTGCCTTTTTACAAGAGCAGGGCTTAGTAAAAAAAACATGAAACACGCATCCCTTGCCGCCCATTATCGCCCCCAAACCTTTGCTGAGGTTACAGGGCAAGATATGATTACCACGGTGCTTTCGCGCGCTGCAGCCGAAGATCGCATGGCAGCTGCTTACTTGCTTAGCGGCACTCGCGGTGTGGGAAAAACCACCATTGCCCGAATTTTAGCCAAAGCCTTAAATTGCGTTAACGCCCCCACAGCTGAGCCTTGCAATGTATGTGCTAATTGTCAAATGATTACCAAGGGTAACCATGTAGACGTTACAGAAATTGACGGCGCCTCCAACAATAGCGTGGAAGATGCCAGAGCGCTGCGTGAAAATATTGGCTATGCCCCCATGGAAGGGCGCTATAAGGTCTTTATTATTGACGAAGCTCACATGCTTTCGCGTTCTGCCTTTAATGCCTTGCTCAAAACCCTTGAAGAGCCACCACCACGTGTCGTTTTTATTTTTGCTACCACTGAGGTGCATAAATTTCCCATTACCATTGTAAGCCGTTGCCAGCATTTTATTTTTAAGCGTTTATCCGAAGATGGCTTAGTGGCGCATTTAAGCCGCGTGCTGGGTATGGAAAATATTGATTTTGACCCGCAAGCTGTACGCACCATAGCGCGCCGCGCCAATGGGTCTGTACGAGATAGCATGTCACTGCTTGGGCAAACCTTAGCTCTTGGCGAAAGCAGCCTTAGCATGGAAAGCACTCGCGCAGTGCTAGGCCTTGCAGGGCAAGAGCTTTTTATCACCCTTATGGAGGCCATAGCCAAACAAGATTGCCCTGCCGTCATAGAGCTTATGCATAAGCTTAGCGATCAGGGTATTGATATGGGCTTTTTCTTGCGCGAGCTTATTAACTTATGGCGCACACTGTTTTTATTGCGCGAAGCTGGGCAAAGCATTGTGCCCTCATTAAATATGAGCCAAGAAGAAAGCACACTCTGGCTAAACCTTGCCGCGAAATTTTCTGCACCCCACTTACACGCTGCTTGGCATATGACCTTAGATGCTCAGCGTAAAGTTATTCATAGCCCTGAACCTGCGGCGGCGCTGGAGCTTTTACTCATCAATTTAACATTTATGCCGCGTCTTTTGCCCTTATCAGCGGCGCCCATGCCCGCAGCAAACACAGCGTCAACCCCAGCACCCAACTCTGAGGAAGAAAAAAAAACTCCCCTGAACTAAAGCCTCATGCGGATTTGATACCTGCGCAAAGCCCTGAACAGTATACAGGTAGCCCCTCTGAGCAGGTGGCACCGCAAATACAACCAGAGCAAACAGCATATCAAGGGCAACAGAAACAGCAAGGTATACAAAAGGCGTCAGCCCATTTGCAAGTAGCCCCTAAGGCTACCGCACCGCCAAAAACCATGTCGCCTGCGCCATTTGAATCTATGCCCGAAAAGCCCATGATGGAAGAGCCACCAGCCTACCTTTGGGAGGATGCCCCCCCCATGGACATGCACCATGACGGCGCCATTGCCCCCAGTGAAGGCGCACAGTATAGCGAAGTGGCGCATTTAAATGGCGCCCCTGTCCCCGTATCTGCACCTCATGCTGCCATAGAGACACCAACCCAAAGCCATAATTTTGCGCAAACCCTGCCCTCTTGGGAAGAAATCATACAGCTTTTAAGCCAAGGCGAGCCCCCCTTAATCATTAGGCCTCTTTTGCAGCAAACTCAGGGACATTTTTCTGGCAATGAATTGCATATTTACGCTCAAGAATTGCTTGTTTACCAGCAATTTGAAAGAAAAATGCCAGAAATTCAAAAAATAATAGATAACTTTTGTAAGAGCGCTATACACATCACACTGCACAGAGAAGAGAAAGTATTTAAGTCAGATATGGATCTTGTGCGCGAATTTAGCGCCCATGCTGCATTAAAAGATTGCCTTGAAATTTTGGACGCATCCATATACAAAGTACATCCCCCCAATAAGTAAAATAAGGAGTTTCTCATGAAAAATATGAACGACCTTTTGCGCCAAGCGCAAGTAATGCAAAATAAAATTGCTAAAATGCAAGATGAACTTGGCCAAAAAAGCTTTGAAGCCAGCAGCGGCGGCGGCATGGTAAAGGCAGAAGTTTCTGGCAAGCAAGAATTACGTAGCCTTGTTATAGATCCCAAAGCCGTGGAAGGTGGCGATGTGGAAATGCTGCAAGATCTTATTGTAGCAGCCGTTAACGAAGCCAATCGCATTGCTAAAGATAGCATGGAGCGCGAAATCAGCGCCATCAGCGGCGGCATTAAAATTCCCGGCATGTTTTAATTCTTAACACGGGGGAAATGAGCTTTCTTTTCCCCCGTGTTAAGTTTTTAAACACTATCTTAGCCCTATATCGTTTTTTACCTTTTTTCCTCTTGCGACACAGCCCATGAAACAGCAAATACCCGAGCCCCTACGTATAGTGGTGGAACAGTTAAATCGCCTGCCCGGCCTTGGCCCTAAATCTGCCATGCGTGTAGCCATGACCTTACTAAAATGGCCTGAATCTGAAACACGTCGCCTTGGCGCATCCATTCACGATTTACGTGATAATTTGCATTTATGCTCACGCTGCAACGGCCTTACCGCCGAAGACCCTTGTGTGGTTTGCAGCGATGACAGACGCGAGCGCCACACCCTTTGCCTTGTCTCTGAATGGGATAGCCTATTAACCCTTGAAGAGGGGGGTATTTTTTCTGGGCAATACTTTATTCTTGGCGGTCTATTACAGGCAGGTAGTGCTCATACTGATGGTCTTGAATTTGATAAGTTTATGGCGCGTTTAAACGAGGGCGAAGTAAGCGAAGTTGTGCTAGCCCTTGGTGCCACCCTAGAAGCAGACATGACCGGCACCCATGTAGCGCATATGGTCCAAAAGGCTTTCCCGCATATACGCATAACCCGTTTAGCTCAGGGCATACCCCTTGGCGCTGAGGTTAAATATATGGATAGAGAAACCCTGCGCCAATCTTTGCAATATAGGCAAGAGCTGCGTTCGTAAACTTTACAATCTAATATTTTTATATTTCTAAAAAAATGGGGATGCTATGTCTTTAGAACAGCGCCTTGGCATTACTAAGCCTCTTTTTCTTATGGATGGCACGGCTTTCATCTACCGTGGTTTTTATGCCAATCGCTCGCTTACGCGTTCTGACGGTTTTCCCACCAATGCCGTGTATATGATTACACGCCTTTTGCTACGTATTTTGCGTGAGCAGAAACCGCAAGAGTTTGTCTTTTTTATGGATGGTAGAGGCAAAAACTTTCGCCATGACCTCTTCCCCCTTTACAAAGCCAATCGCGATGCCACCCCTGAAGAATTAGTACAACAATTAGAACCCATTAAGCGCATGGTACAATGCCTTGGTATTACCTTGCACGTATCAGAAAATTGCGAAGCAGACGATTGTATTGCCTCGCTAGCAAAAAAATACGGTGACTCACGCCCTGTTATCATTGTAGGGGCCGATAAAGACTTGCGCCAATGCCTGCAAGAACAAGTATGGCTGTGGGATCCCGCTGGCAAAGAAGAAAAGCTCACTTCAGCAGCTGACTTTACACAAGAAACCGGCCTACAGCCTGCGCAGTGGCCCGATGTGCAAGCACTTATGGGGGATACCAGCGATAATATTCCCGGTGTGCCCGGCATTGGCCCTAAAACGGCACAAAAAATCTTTATGGATTTTTCATCCCTAGAAGATATACGCGATGGTCTTGACCGCTTGCCTCCAAAATTACAGGCAAAAGTAGCCCCCCATGTAGAAGAAATTTTTCTTTATCGCCAGCTCACAACCCTTAGCACCGATTTTTGCCACGAAATTCAAGAAGAGAATCTGCGCTTAGAAGCTTTAGAACCAGAACGTATTATTAAATTTTTGCAAGAATACGAACTTAACTCATTGCGCCGCGAAGTGGAAAGTATGCTTCGCGCCCATGCCTTGCCTGCCCCCAGCATGGAAAAGGTAAAAAATATGCAGGCCAGCGCAGCAACACAAGGCTCGCTTTTTAGTCTTTCAGGCATGGGCGGATCTTTAGACGATCCCTTTGGTGGTAAAGACCCTTTTGCCCCTGAACCAGAAGACACTTACACTCTTGCTCGTGTAGGCATGGGCGAGCTTCCTAACTGCGCTCATGCCCCTGTGGCGCTCTTTCCTGCTGCGCTGTATCCGGGTTTGCGCAATGATACAGGCTATGTGATAGCACTTGGGCAACAAGAATGGCATGTGCCAGAGGCTTCGGCGCAAGATATAGCAACATGGCTACAGCCTTGCACGCAGATTATTACCCCCGATGTAAAATTTTTGTTGCGTCAAGAAGAAGCCAGCGACGCTTGGCAAACTATTCTTCTAGAAAAATGGTTTGATTTAGGACTTGCAGCCTATTTATTGCGCCCCGAAGACAGAGATTATGGCTGGGCACGCCTTGCCGTGCAATGGAGCGAGCTTGGTCTTGATAGTACTGGGCAAAGCCAGCCCACAGCCGTGCAAGCTTTAAGCATGGGCGCGGGGCTTCAAGCAGAACTTACAAAGCACGAGCTTTATGCCTTATACCAGCAGCTAGAAATACCGCTCATTCCTGTACTTGCACGCATGGAAGCCCTTGGCATTGCCATTGATAAAGAGGCTTTTCGCCATTTTTTAGACGATGTGCAAGGAGAAATTGAAGCCCGCACTGCCGATGTCTATGCCGCCGCTGGCACCACCTTTAATATTCGCTCTGCCCAGCAACTGGGCGAAGTGCTCTTTTCTACCTTAAAACTACCCAGCGCCGGAAAAACCAAGGGCGGGCAGCTCTCTACAGCCCAAGAGCGCTTAGAAAAATTAAGCGGCCATCCTGTGGTAGATGCTGTATTAGAGTTTCGCAAATTAGAAAAATTGCGCTCTACCTATTTAGAGCCTTTACCGCGCCTTATGGATGCCAATAATCGCATTCACAGCCATTTTAACCAATGGGCCACTGCCACAGGGCGGCTTTCTTCCAGTAGTCCTAACTTACAAAATATTCCTGTGCGCGGCGCTTTGGGGCAAAGAATGCGTACCTGCTTTGTGCCCAAGGCAGGGCATGCTCTTATTTCTGCCGACTATTCGCAGGTAGAATTGCGCGTCTTGGCGCACATGTCACAAGACCCTGTGCTTTTAAAAGCTTTTCGTCTGAATATGGACATTCACACCAATACTGCCGCCCTTATTTATGGGAAAAATAATGAAGAAGTAAGCAGTGATGAACGCCGCAATGCCAAGACCATTAACTTTGGATTAATTTATGGCATGGGCGCCCAAAAGCTTGCTCAAGAACTGCGCATATCCACACAAGAATCTAAAGCTTTTATTGAAAATTACTTTAAGCATTTACAACAGCTTAAAAACTTTTATGAGGGCATTGAAGCCTCTGCCAAAGAACTTGGTTATGTGGCTACCCTTGGCGGACGCCGCCGCGCCGTGCCAGATATAACATCTAGCAATGGGCAAAAATTTGCCTTAGCTCGTCGCCAAGCCATCAATACTGTCATTCAAGGCTCCGCAGCCGATATCATCAAGCTTGCCATGCTTGCTGTGGCTCACGATGCAACATTGCAAACATTAGGAGCACAGCTTACCCTACAAGTGCATGACGAATTGGTTTTAGAAGTGCCACAAGACACAGCCCAAGAAGCCGGCGCCCGCGTGGCAGAGCTTATGAGCGCTGTGGCACCTGGCGAGCAAGAACTTAGCGTGCCGCTAGCTGTAGACTGGGCAGTGGGACAAACTTGGGGAGAGGCGCACTAGGCCTTAATAATCAGAGTAAAAAATATATATGTTTAGATTATGTTGCCTTATGGTGCTTTGCACCTTACTTTCTGGCTGTTTTGTGCCCAATAAATATTATGCTGTGCTCACCCTTACAGATAAGCAATATATTTTAGATTTTATAGGTGAGATGCATATTATGGCTTTGCATAGCCCCGATGGCACCGACCCTAGCGTCGATCGCAAAGCCGCCCAGCAGCAAATCCTCTCAGAATTTTCTCGCGTTATTAAAGAGCGTGAGCCTACTCGCTTTGAACTGCGCGATGTGGCTGACGCGCTTTTTCAAACCAAATTTACCTATGCCTCCCCCTACAACTATCCCGAAGCATCGGGGCTTTTTACCTTTCATGTTGATGGGCATAGGCTCACCGTTACTTCACGAAAAATAGGCCCCGAAGAAAGAAAGCTTATTCAAGAAAAAGCCATTCCCTCTGAAGGTACTTTATGCATAAAAACGTATGGAAAAATTATAGAAAGCAACGCTCATCAAAAGGCTAACATATTGCAACAGTGCAGTACTTGGCATATGAAAAACCTTGACGATGGGGTAAAAATGGTTATTGAATTTCCAAATTCTCTAGAAGAAAAATAGAGTAAATATGAAATAAACTAATGAAAAATAGTTTGAAGAGAAGTTCATTTTAAGGCACAGTGTTTAAGGCTTTTAGCATATTTTTTTAACACCAAGATTATGAGGCTTTCATGCTCCACAAACAACGTTTGCTTACCCCAGGCCCCACCCCCATTCCCTCTCGCGTTCGCCTGCGCATGGCTGAAGAAATGGTGCATCATCGCAAAAGTGCTTTTAAGCAAGCCTTACTGAACCTACAACCTAAATTACAAGCTCTTTTTGGCACCACCACGCCAGTATTACCCCTAAGCACTTCGGGCACTGGCGCCATGACCGCCGCCGTGCACGGTCTTTTTCACAAAGGCGAAAAGGTGCTTGTGGTCAATGCAGGCAAATTTGGCGAGCGCTTTGGCGAAATTTCTCGCACCCGTGGCCTTGAGGTTGAAGAGTTAACCCTACCTTGGGGAAGCACCGTTACCGCAGGGCAAATTGAAGAAATTTTACAAAAAGATGCCAGTATTTGCGGTGTGTTACTGCAGCTTAGTGAAACTTCCACCGGCGCCTTGCATCCTGTGCAAGAGGTAGCAGCCATCACCCGTAAGCGCGATGTATTACTTGTAGTCGATGGTATTTCTGCCGTGGGCATTTCCCCTTGTCCTATGGATGCTTGGGGTATTGATTGCCTTCTTACCGGTTCACAAAAAGGCCTAATGGTGCCCCCCGGTTTAAGCCTTTTAGCCCTTTCAGAGCGCGCATGGCAAAAAGCACACAGCGTGCCTCAAGATTGTTTTTACTTTAATCTGCCCAAAGAAAAAGCCAATATCCTTAAAGGGCAAACCCTTTTCACCTCGCCTGTTAGCTTACTACTGGCACTAGATGAAAGTATGGATATGCTCTTTGAAAATGCCTCAAGCCCAGAGCAAGGCCTCGATGCCCTTTACCGCAAGCAATGGGCGCTGACCATGATGACCCGTACAGGCATTGAAGCCCTAGGCCTCACCCCTTTTGTAGAAAAGAATTTCACTTGGGGGCTTACCTCCATTGTGCTACCTCAAGGCATTGACGGCGCAAAGCTTGTTAGCCTTGCCGCCCAAAGCTTTGGGGTTATCTTTGCAGGCGGGCAAGATCACCTTAAAGGACGCATGGTGCGCATTGGTCATATGGGCTGGGTAGACTTTGCCGATGTGAGCGCAGGTCTTTACGCCCTTGCGCACTCCTTAAAAGCCGTAGGCGGCTACTCTGCAGCAAAATCTTATTTAGAGCAGGCCCTTGCTGCCTATTCTATGGCCTTAGATTTGCCTGCAGGCACGCCCATGACAAAACCCTGGGCTTAACAGGCAGTGGAAAAAGGGCAAACTACAGCGTTAAAACAAAAAAGCAGACCACTTATATATGTCTGTACACACAGCGTGTCCTCCTTTTTTGTTTTTCCTTGTATTTCACCTTTTTTGAGCAGCCTTTAGGAAAACAATAAAAGTTAAAATTTATTAAAAAAATTTAGAAAAATCCGTGCATTAATTTTGGAGTTATTATGGATACATGCTGCAACAATAAAGAAGAGAATTTTGCCATGCCACAAGTTACTTTTTCTACCTTTATCCTTTCCTTGGCCTCCTCAGCTCTTATGCAATTAGGAGAAATCCCCAACCCAGATACAGGAAAAACCGAGTTACACCTTGAACTGGCGCGTCATACCATTGATGTTTTAGAAATGCTCAATAGCAAAACTCGTGGTTGCCTTACCGAAGAAGAAAAAACCCTACTCTCTGACATATTACATGAAGTAAAAATGAAATATGTTGTTAAAAGCAAATAAGATATAAGGGACATATTATGGAAAACTCTGTCATCAAAGTAGGGCTCATTGGCGTTACCGGTTATACCGGTATGGAGCTTACACGCCTGCTTACTCAGCACCCTTCCATGCGCCTTACTCTCGCCGCTTCACGCTCTGAAGCCGGAAAGGTGCTAGGAGATCACTACCCCTTTTTACGCGGTCTACCTGGCGCAGAGGTAGTCATATCTACTCCAGACACCACAGAGGCCGCAAAGCTTTGTGACATCGTTTTTTTAGCCGTGCCCCACAGCACCGCCATGACCATGGGTGCAGAATTGCTTGAA
>CAYJND010000039.1:0-816 GCA_964371565.1 uncultured Desulfovibrionaceae bacterium | reverse complement strand
TTGCTCGCCAAGGGTGTTAAGGTAGTAGACCTTTCTGCAGATTTTCGCCTGCGTGATGCTGAAGTATACGAAGCTTGGTACCATGTTTCCCACAATCAACGCGAAGCTTTGCGCCAAGCTATTTACGGCCTGCCAGAGCTTTATGCTGCGCAAATTGCCAAAGCACAGCTTATAGCTAACCCCGGTTGCTATCCAAGCTCTGCCATATTAGGGCTTTACGCCGCCTTAAAGCATAAGCTTATACAAACAGAAGGCATAGTCATTGATGCGAAGTCCGGCACCACGGGCGCTGGTCGCAAGGCCGCCGTGGGCTCGCTCTTTTGCGAAGTCTCTGACACCTTTAAAGCTTACAATCTTGGCAAGCACAGACATACACCAGAAATTGAGCAAGAGCTTTCCCTCATTGCCCAAGAAGAAATGGTCATATCTTTCAATACGCATCTACTGCCCATCAATCGCGGTATTCTTTCCACCATGTATGCCACACTTACAAAGCCCCTTAGCCTAGAAGAAGTGCATGATATCTATAACGAGACCTGGGCTCAAAGCCCTTGGATTCGCGTGCTTCCCAAAGGTGAATTGCCAGAAACAAAAAATGTACGCGGCACCATGTTTTGTGATATAGGTCTTGTGGTTGACCCGCGCACCAATCGCCTTATAGTGGTCAGCGCCATCGACAATGTCTGCCGCGGCGCCTCTGGACAAGCCCTAGCTAATGCCAATATCATGCTAGGTTTACCAGTACATACTGGTCTTATGCTCGCGCCCATGTTGCCATAGTTTTTTGGTTTTTTGGTTTTTTGGTTTTTTGTGGGG
>CAYJND010000038.1:0-16235 GCA_964371565.1 uncultured Desulfovibrionaceae bacterium | reverse complement strand
TGTTAGGTACATACCAGTCGATGTAAGCGCGTCTTACTTCAACTACTTTACCGTCGGTACCAAGGTTAGCGCCGGTTTCTGCATTACCCCAAACTTGGTTGCCGATTTCGAAGAAAACGGTACCGGAAAGGGACTCAGAAGCTACTGCGTCGATTTGTAAACGAACGCGTTGTTGAGCAGTGAAGTCGTCAGAGTCTTTGGAACCATCGGCAAAGTTTGTATCAGAAACACCGTATTGGAAAATCCATTGACCGCTAGCTTTGAAATCGATAGCGGAAGCACCAGTAGCAACGCCCATGAGCATGCCTGCGGTAAGAAGTAAAGTGCAAATCTTTTTCATTGTTAACCTTCCTATATAAGATTTAAATTTTTGTGATTGCCCTTTTTTATTACTTAGAAAGAACAATCCTGCAACTTTGTAATGAAAGTGTGCAGTGCATCTGAAGACTATTTTGCACAGCTAAAAACAAAAGGCAAGCCTTTTTGGTAAAAAAATTTTTACCAAAACCGTCGAATTGGGGAGAAACAACAAAATTTTTTGTACGACTTTGTCTAGATTAATACTATACTTCTCACGCACACCATTTAACCCATAACAATAATACAGCTTTAGTTTAAAAAGTCTAGAAAATCTCACAATTTTATCTGATACATTACTTGAAAAAAAATTTTAACTTTTTTCAAAATTATACTCTCAAACCATGACTACAAATAACAAATCCTCTACTAATCATTTCAAAAATACCCTACAAAAGTACTTTTTTACCTATATACATAGTATACAAAAAGGGTAAAAATCGCTTGGATCTTAATTAGACCTCATGGCACCACCATAGTACTTTGCCTATAATACGCACAGAATCTGCCAAGTCACCACGCATATCTATATCAATAGGTGAATAGCGCTCGTTAAAAGAACGCAGAACAAGTCTTTGCCCTGGTAATGTTTCCACCGACTTGATATATATGCCATCATCTACCCCTACGGCATACACAGCGTAAGGAATGATGTTTTTTTGCGATGTATCAATAAGCGCCAAATCACCGTCTTGAATATAAGGCTCCATACTATCGCCATACACGCGCATAAGTACCATTTTTTCTACTCTGCCGCGGCGCTGTAGCCACTCTCGGCGAAAAGCCATGCGTTGCAATACTAAACCTTCCGTTTCAAGGCTACCCCCGCCAGCCGAAAGTTTTGCCGCTACCAAGGGGATGGTGCAAAACTCTGCAGCAAAGGCAATATCTCCATTATTTGACGCTTCACCGCTCTGCTCTTTTGCCATATCAGATCCCTGAGATACAGCATGAAGCGCAGCCGTTTCACCAATAGGCTCTCTGGCAAGCCCGAGTAAACCATCAATAGAAATGTTTTTTAACTGAGCAGCACGAATAAGCCAGCCATCTGGCACTTTATCTTTTTTTCGCGCCTGATAAATAGCCTGAGCCGATACGCCGAGAAACTCTGCCAATTGCACATCTTTAGAAAGCTGCAAAGCCTCGCGTAATCTATCTAGTATGGTATTAGCATCTGTTTTCATAAAAACAATCTAATGTAGATTTAAAAATAAATCAATAAATAAATTATTTATTTTTTATTTTAGTAATGATTTACTTTTTAATAAATTTTTAATTGACAAAAAATAAATTATTGCTATATTTCTTTCACGACGAACATACAACAAACAAAAATAAGGAGAAATATATGTTAAGTGTAGATTTAGAAAATTTGGCCTGCGCATTAGAACAAGTACAAGGTGAATTTTCCCAAGATAATGCAGAGTTTTTAGCTCTAGTTTGCAGTAACTTACATTCACTTGCACAGCGCGTGCATATGCTTGAGGCCATACCTGTAGCCCCTGTTTTTACCGCATCTACAGATAAAAACCTTCCTTTACAATAAGGTAAGGCCTGCATGAAAAAAACACAGCTTCCCAAAAGCCCTTTACTATAAAGGATGGGAAGCTGTGATGAAAGTATATCTTCAAAAAGTTAGTGCTACTCTGCTGTATAGTTATATCCAGCCTGCAATGCTTTAATATTTCCAGGTATTAACTTTGCGTAATGGGCTGAAACAACCCTTTGCATTGCCTCTTGCACAGCCTCTATAGGCAAAGCATCTGTAGCTTTAAGCCATGCACCCAAAGCTACCATATTAGCCATTTTAATAGATCCCAATTGATGAGCTATGGTATTCACGGGAATACATACACTTTTTTTACTCACATCCAAAATGGTACTATCGTTTACATCAATCAAAGAGCTATTTACAATCTGCACACCTTGAGCGTGTAATCGATTTTGGAATTTTGCCAAAGAAGGTGCATTAAGCACAATGGTTGAAAGAGGTTCACGAACTAAAGGTGATCCAATGGGGTGTTCATCTAACACCACAGTGCAATTTGCTGTTCCGCCGCGCATCTCTGCCCCATATACAGGAATAAAAGTTACATGCAACCCACATTCCATGGCTGCTTGAGCTAGCAAATTACCTATAACCATAACCCCTTGGCCACCAAAACCAGCTATAATAACGTCTTGATATTTAGCCATGGGTATTTTCCTTTAACGACGGTTCTTGTAATGCGTTTTGGTCTTGTTTACGTATATCTTTAAAAACACCAAGGGGGAAAATAGGTATCATCTCAGAAGCTATGCGAGCATTGGCGGCTACGGCATCCATATGCCAATTGGTTGGGCAACCACATAAAAGTTCAACAAAAGAATAGCCTGCACCGCTGCATTGCACTTCAAAAGCCGTAGCTATAGCCTTTTTAGCAGCACGAATATTTTTTACAGAGTTCAGCGCACAGCGCGCGGCATACACAACACCGCTAAGCTGAGCCATAATTTCTGTCATGGCCATGGGCCCGCCTTCTGTTTGCAGCGAACGCCCTGCGGGAGTAGTGGTCGTTTTTTGTCCCAATAACGTGGTAGGTGCCATCTGACCACCTGTCATGCCATACACTGTATTGTTAACGAAAAAAACGGTAATTTTTTCGCCTCTATTGGCGGCGTGAACGGCTTCAGCAAGACCAATGGAGCCCATGTCACCATCACCTTGATAGGCAAAAACAACGGCTTGCGGTTGCGCTCTTTTTACCCCCGTAGCTACAGCCGAAGCGCGACCGTGTGGGGCTTCAACACAGTCTAAATGCATATAATCATAAATAAAAGCCGAACATCCTACAGAGGGTACTAATATGGTCTTATCTGCAATCTGCATCTCATGCAAAACTTCTGTAATCAGTCTATGAGCAATGCCGTGGTGGCAACCAGGACAATAATGGGTAGCTGTATTTACTAATACAGGATTATCCCCAAATATTAACTTTTCATCTATCTGTACTTGTGTAGATAATTCTTGTGAACATAGTTCGTTTTGAACTGGCGATGATGTACTTATTGTCATTTTATTTACTCCCCTCGCTAAACTCTGCATTTGATTTGGGGCTCGTTAAAGATGAAAGCGCTTGTAGTATTGGGGAAAGGAGAGCATCAGCGCCAATAAAAAGCCCAGGCATAATACCATACCATGCCACAGAGCTTTTGCCTGCTACAGCAAGGCGTACATCTTCCACCATTTGACCAAGATTTTGCTCTAGCACCAAGAAATGCTTACCAGCAGTGGCTAAATCTTGCAATTGCTGACTAGGAAATGGATATAACGTTAAGGGACGTAGCAAACCAACCTTATGCCCCTCAGCACGCAATTGACGTATGGCAGTTTGTGCTATGCGACCAATGGAGCCAAAGGCAACAATGATAAGGTCAGCATCATGACACTGGCTACACTCAGTGCGTATTTCTTGTTGCATGGCAGAATATTTATCTTGCAAAAGCACATGGCGGGCAGCTAGTGCCCCCTCAGCTAAATGCACAGATTTTAATAGGCGTACAGGTGGCATTGTTTCGGGTATTTGCTTGGTAGCAATACGGCGCCCGTAGCCTTCAACGCGCCAAGGCGCTGAAATTTTATCATAATCAGGCAAACCAAGGGCATTTTCTGGAATTTTACGCAATACAGGCTCTTTAATTTGCCCCACAATGGCATCACCAAGAACAAGTACAGGATTACCATACGTAAAGGCTAAGGCAAAAGCATCAAACATCATATCATAACATTCTTGCGCTGTGGCTGGGGCCAAAACAAGGGTGCGATAATCCCCATGACCTCCGCCCTTAACAGCTTGAAAATAATCCCCTTGCGATGGACCAATATCACCAAGACCAGGGCCGCCGCGTGACATATTGACTACCACGCCAGGCACATGTGAGCCAGCCATATAAGATAGTCCCTCTTGCATAAGAGAAATACCGCAAGAAGAGGAAGACGTCATGGCTGCCACCCCTGTAGCTCCGGCGCCTAGTACCATATTTATGGCGCCGATTTCGCTTTCAGCTTGCACAAAGGCGCCGTCAACGGTGGGCATAAGAGCAGACAGCGTTTCGGGAATTTCATTTTGCGGCGTTATGGGATAGCCAAAATAGCAACGGCAACCAGCATCTATGGCGCCATAAGCCACAGCTTCATTGCCCTTCATAAGTTGTCGTTGCAAAGTCTTAGTCATGAGAAACTTCCTTTTTTTGGGACACATCTTTGTATATGCGAACAGCTACGTCAGGACAGATAAGAGCACAAGAGGTACAGCCAGTGCATTGATTTTGATCAACTACCTCAACCACCTCATAGCCTTGCGCATTAAAACGCCCTGATTTTGCAATAATTTGCTTAGGACACACAGTGGTGCAAAGCAAGCAGCCCTTACAGCGCTGCTCTAGAAAAGCAATTCGAAACATAATTTCTCTACTTTATGTAAATTTTACTTATAAATTAGCATAGCATCGCCATAGGAAAAAAAGCGATACCCTTGTTGCACGGCTAAGGCGTATGCATCTAAAATGCGCTGGCGGCCTGTAAAAGCAGAAATCATCATAAGCAAAGAGGATTCTGGCAAATGGAAGTTCGTAATAACGCCATCTACAACTTTAAAAGGACGACCCGGATACAAGAAGATATCTGTCCACCCAGTAAAAGGTTGTACTTTCCCACAAAGCTCTACCACGCCCTCAAGAGCGCGCACAGATGTGGTGCCCACAGCAATAACAGGACGCCCCTCAGCCTTAGCCTTGGCAATGGCATTGGCTGTAGATTCGGGTACTTCAATGTATTCTCTATGCATACGATGCGAGCGAATATCTTCGTTACGCACAGGGCTAAATGTACCATAACCCACATACAGCGTCACTTCAGCCCACTCACAGCCATGCTCTGCCAAATCATCTTTCAAGCTTTCGGTAAAGTGCAAGCCAGCTGTGGGCGCCGCCACAGAGCCTATTTTTTCTTGGCGCGAAAAAATGGTTTGATAGCGGGTTTGATCTTCGTCATCGTCGGTGCGTTTAATATAAGGAGGCAAGGGGATATGCCCAGTGGCTGCAAAGGCATCGGCTAAATCACCTTTCCAGGCAAGCATCACACGTCTTTGCCCAAAAGGGCCAGACTCTAATACAGTAACCTTAATACCTGCACCAAAAGTAAATGTATCCCCGTCATTAACGCGTCCGCCAGCACGCACAAGCCCGCGAGCTTCAGCTTCGAACCAACCCTCTTGAAGTTTTAGGGGTTCAGCGGCTGCCACTACTAAAGGTAAAGGGCTTAACAATAAAAATTCTACTTTACCACCGCTTGGGCGTGTACCCAAGAGGCGCGCTTGTAACACACGAGAATTATTCACAACCAAAAGAGAGTTTTTGGGTAAATATTCACGTAAATTAGCGAACTTGTCGTGTTTTATATCTAAAATACCTTCAACTCCCCCTTTTGCTCTGGCATGGGGTAAAGAGCGAGGCAGTACCAAAAGTTTGGAATGTCCTCTTTCTTCAGGGGGAAATTGCGCTATTTGTGCCTCGGGCAAATCAAATCTATAGGAGGAAAGTTTAAAATCTTTTTCATCTATCATAACGAGCACCATAGAAATTACTGTTTTATAAATATGAGTATAAGCCATATTCCGTAAAGGATGACAGCCCATCAAGTCTTGTCAACTGCCCCCCTTATAGGCTATGAACTGGGGGTATGACAATAGGAATATATGGTTGCGCTGGATATATAACCTAGCAATTCACTTGTAAAGCGTTTTCTTGAGGATACACATATGTACGAAGCCCCATATACATTTAATAAACACAGCCACTTACACGGAAAACACATACACCTTGGCGTGTGCGGTTCCATTGCGGCCTTTAGAGCGCCAGATTTAGTGCGCTGGTGGAAAAAGAATGCATTGCATGTAAGTGTCACTTTGACCGAGTCTGCACAGCGCTTTATCACGCCCATGACCTTTGAAGCCCTAGGGGCTAATCCTGTGTACGCTGGCATGTGGGAAAAAGACGCCCTTTTTGCTCATTTAGAGCCGGGGCAAAATGCTCACGCTTTAGTAATTGCGCCGGCCTCTGCCTCCACTTTGGCTCAAATGGCACACGGTGAGGCTAGCACTCTGCTGGCTTGCCAAGCTTTGGCCTTCGACGGGCCTGTCATAGTGGCGCCTGCCATGAATCCACGCATGTGGCAACACCCCGCCACGCAGGAAAATATACAAATTTTACAAAAGCGTGGTGTGCAAGTTATCCTTCCAGATGTGGGGGGTACAGCCTGCGGCGATGAAGGCCAAGGGCGCTTAGCTGATTTACGCCATATTTGGTTAGCCTCACTCAAAGCACTTAGCCCACAAGATATGCAGGGGCAAAAGGTCATGCTCACCCTTGGGCCTACCAGAGAGCCTTGGGACGCCGTGCGATTTTGGTCTAATCCTTCTACCGGTACTATGGGGCTTAGCTTAGCTTTATGTGCCTGGCTTCGCGGCGCAAGCGTACATGCCATTTGTGGCCCTGAGGCGCATAAAGCGGGGTACTTACCACCCAACATTTCTCTTTACAAAGTGCAAACAGCACAAGAAATGTATCATGCAGCCGCTGACTTATGGCCTAATATAGATACCGGCATTTTCACCGCTGCTGTGGCAGATTACGCCCCCAAAATATCAGCTTTGGGCTTGCAAAATAAATTTAAAAAAGATAGCGCCACACAAGGATTAACTGTTGAATTTACCCCCAACGTAGATATATTACGCACCCTTGGCGCTCAAAAAAAAGAGCATCAAAAAATATTAGGTTTTGCTGCTGAAACCGCTGAAGCCCAAGAAGACATGCTCAACCTAGTACGTCAAAAACTAGCACGAAAAGGTGCAGACCTGCTAGCTGGCAATGTAATCAGCGCCCCCGGCTCCGGCTTTGGCTCGCATACCAATGCCATGTTTGTGGTAGATAAATTTGGTAAAGAAGAAATTTGGCCTCTTATGCCTAAGCTAGAAGTAGCGTGGAGATTGTGCTCATGGCTGCAACAGTTTTAAATATAAGTCCCTTCTATCTACCTTGGCATCAGCAAGGAATAGATTTCCTATTACAAGATAGTGCTGTACCTGAACAGCACTCCTTGTGCCATGCCAAAAGCTTACACCCTATGCCTAAGCCAAAAATGGCACAACATAATCAACATTATGAGGCACAAAAAGCACGTGTGCAAAACAGCACACCCGCGGCGCAGCACTATGGGGAACAAAAAACTACCACGCATCAAGTTACAAAGTCTGGCACAAATTTTACGTCTAACCAAAAAATTGCTGCTCAAACGCATACGGCTGCACCTGCACAAATTACAGCGCCCGCTAAATCAAACCGTGTTTCCGTGCCAATGGAGCAATGGCCTCATACATGGCAAGAGCGTTTTCGTCAAACCAAACCCGCTCGTGTGGTGTGGACATATGATACTTTAGGACACGACCTTTGCGGGCAAGCCAGTAATACGCGCCGTGAGCTTTTGCGCGACATACTCAAAGATTTAGGGCACCCTTCCGGTACGCATTCTTTCTGGCCCATAAGCCTACCAGACGGTAATGAACCGCAAAATCTTATCACAAATGTGCCTGTATTTTGGGCTGGAGTACGCCAACTCGAGGCGCGTGTGCTTATTGTCTTGGGTCAAAGCGCAGCCACGACCTTGGGCTACCAAGCCTATGACGCCCCCTTTAAGGAATTCAAAAGTCAAGACAAGTTGGTTTTTCTAACAAGAGACATAGAAACGCTTATAAAAAAAGATCATTCCTATACTCTTATTATACAGTACCTACGCTCACATTTACGTCAATATCTTCAATTACGTTAAGGATTTTTTATGCGCGCTATAAATATTGTAGGCTTTAAAAACACAGGTAAAACCACGCTCACCCTAGCCTTGGCAGACACTTTAGAAGCACAAGGACTCACAGTAGCCATTGTAAAACAAAGCCACCATGCGCTAGACATGCCACACACGGACACAGCGCGCTTTCGTCTTGAAAGTAAGCAAAAAGAAAAACGCATGGTGCTGGCTTTGGGGCAAGATGAAGCGGCTCTTTTTTGGGGAAAAAGCCAAAAACTTACAGACTTGCTCCCCCTCATACAGGCAGATATTGTACTTATAGAGGGCGCTAAAAGTCAGGATTTTTTACCACGCATCATTTGCCTTAGGCCAGAAGATACGGTGGACAATCTAGCGCCGGAGCTCAAAGCCTCCTTGGCTCTTGCCACCTACAGCATTGATGCTCAAAAAGCCCTTGCGCATACACCGCACTTCCAAGGGACAACCTCTGAAAGCCTAGCGGCCATGGCAAAAATTATTATTGAAAAGGCTTTTTTATTACCACGACTTAATTGTAAATCGTGTGGTTTTGCAAACTGTGCAGAAATGGCACAGGCTCTTGTGGCAGGTACGAAAAAAACCTGCCCTGTATTGGACGGTAAAGTAGAATTACACATTAATGGGCGCCCCATTGCCTTAAACCCTTTCACAGCACGAATTATGGCTGGGGCTTTACAAGGTATGGTTCGAGAGCTAAAAGGCGTGGAGACACAAGGGCAAGAACAAAAACTCACCTTTTCTTGTACCCTATAAGGATTTTTTATGCTCACATCATTAGCATGCTTTTTAGTTGGCGGCGCTATAGCTGGTATTTTTGCCGGATTACTAGGCGTGGGGGGCGGCATTATTATAGTTCCCTTGCTCTCTTTTATCTTTCCCCTGCTGCTGGTTCCGCAAGAATTTGTGCATCATTTAGCTTTGGGAACTTCACTAGCCAGCATTATGATTACTTCCATAGCCAGCGCCAGAGCACACAATGCCCGCGGCGCAGTGCGCTGGGATATTTTTAAAGCCATCACCCCCGGCATATTACTGGGCACCTTTATAGGTGGTTTGGTTGCTGCTTACATTCCAGATGCGTATTTACGCTCTTTCTTTGTGGTTTTTCTCTATATCGTTGCCCTAGAAATGCTATTGGGCAAAAAACCTTCGGGGGCTCGTGAACTACCTAGCCCCTTAGGCATCAGCGGTGTAGGCTCAGGTATTGGCTTGCTTTCAAGTTTTGTAGGCATTGGCGGTGGCACCATGTCTGTGCCCTTTATGACATTTTGCTCTGTGCCCATGCATACCGCCGTGGGAACGTCATCTGCCATTGGTTTTCCCATTGCCGTGGCTGGTACTTTAGGCTATATTTTAGGTGGCTATGGTATCCAAGGTTTACCAGAATACACTCTTGGTTATGTACACCTTTTAGCCTTTGCAGGCATAGCCATAGCCAGTTTTATCACTGCCCCCTTAGGCGCAAAGCTGGCGCATTCTTTACCTGTACCCGTGCTAAAGCGTTTTTTTGCATTCTTTTTGCTCTTTGTAGCCACTAGAATGCTTTGGAATCTTATCTAAAATAGGATATATCATGCCATTACAAAGAACGTATAATCCCAAATTGGCTGAGTCTGTTTGGTGGAATCTACTCCTACTCACCATAGGTAGTGCCTTTTATGCTTTAGGCATCCAAACCGTAGCTTTACCCCATAATTTTGTAGCCAGCGGAGTCATGGGCATTTCCATGCTTAGCTATTACTTTACCAACTTGCTCACAGTGCCCATTTGGTATTTCACTCTATCCATCCCTATATTTATTTTTGGATGGTTTTTTGTGGGTCGCGTATTCTTACTATACTCGCTGTATGCAACTGTGTGTACTACCATATTAGGTTCACTTTTTACCTTTACCATTCAGGTTGATAATCAGCTATATGCCGCGGTGCTTGCCGGTGTGCTCACAGGTACAGGGGGTGGCATCATGTTACGCTCCTTTGGTTGTAGCGGCGGCACAGATATTATTGCCGTAGCCATTCGCGAGCGTTGGAACATTTCCGTAGGAACTTTTTCTTTTATATTTAATGTAATAGTATTCTCTCTAGCCGCGTTGCGCCTAGATTTAGACATCATTATAGCGTCTACCATAATGCTTTTTCTAAACTCTTATATGACAGAATATGCCTTACGCGTCTTTAGCCAGCGTAAAATGGTCTTTATTATTTCTGATCATGGCGAACAAATTTGTGAAGCCATTAACCTTATGCGCCAATACGGCGTAACGCTTATTCGTGGTAAAGGGGCGTACTCTGGTAAAGACAGAGAAATTTTACTTACAGTTACCAGCAACGTATATTTAAAACAATTGGAAAATGTAGTCTTTAGTATTGACGAAAAGGCTCTTTTTATTGTGGAAAATACTTTTTATGTATCCGGCGGACAATTTGCCCGTAAAATTTATAAATAACACAACAAGGGGAAGGTACACGCCTTCTCCTTGCTTTTAGAGAACAATATGTCATTTTTCTTATCTCGTCGCGAGGCGCAAACCACCATTGCCTGTAAACATTGCCAAACGCCGCTTTTGGCGGTGAAAACCTGACGCAAAGTTGTTATGCGCTGCGTGCAGTGCCGCAAAGATGCTGAACTTAATGAATATGTGCAAAAAATGGATGATGCCTTAGAAGAATTCTTAGAAAACTCTTTTTTCAATAGAATATAAGTAAAAATCACCAATGGTCATATAAAGAGAATAGTTTTTATTCGCTTTATATGACCGTAAAAAGCACATTTTAAAAATAAAGTGCTTTTTTACATGCCCCCTTGCCGTAAATTTTATTGACCAAATACCTAATGCCTATTATGGTGCCGCCATGATACATTGCATTATTTATGTCGCTTTAATTTTGGCCATCAACGTGGCCTTTGTCCATGTCCCGCTTATCACCTTGCCTAACGGCGAAATGTGGCCCCCCATATCCCTTGCCGTAGGTTTTACCTTTGTGGTACGAGACTTTGCCCAAAAACATGTAGGGCATAACGTTCTTTGGTGCATGCTCATTGGCTGTGCTTTAAGTTGGTATTTTGCTACTCCGTCACTAGCGCTAGCTTCTGCAGCTGCTTTTGCCATAGGCGAACTGGCAGATTGGGCCGTGTTTACCTTTACCAAAAAACCTTTCTCACAGCGCATTTTATTTTCAAGCCTTGTGGGTGCGCCGATAGATAGTGTTATTTTTCTTACACTTGTGGGCATCGCCACACCTTTTTCTGTCATAACTATGACTTTAAGCAAATTTCTTGGCGCATTGCTGGTTTTTATGTTGGTGCGACAACGCGAACAAGCCACAACCTAGAGGGAGTCTACTATGTCACAACAGCTCAATAGCAATCAAGAAACTACCCATAAATGTGGGTGGGTTGCCCTTATGGGGCCGCCCAATGCCGGAAAATCTACCCTGCTCAACTCCTTATTAGGACAAAAGGTGAGCATTGTTACCCCTCGCGCTCAAACCACGCGCAATCAAATTGTAGGTATTTTGACTGAAGAAGATGCCCAAATCATCTTTATGGATACCCCCGGCATGGCACAAGTAAAAGGACGCCTTAGCAAAACCATGCTGCAATCAGCTTGGCAAAGTATGGCACAAGCGCAAATGATTGTGCTTATGCTTGATGGTGACCTTTATATTCGTAAGCCCGACTTTTTAAAAAGCGATTTAGCGGCTCTTGGTCAAGCTTTGGCTGAAGAAGAACGCCCTGTATGCATTGTTATCAATAAAATTGACCTCTTTGCTGACAAAAGTAAAATGCTCCCCTTGCTGGAACAGTTGCACGAGCTTTTCCCAAAAGCTGAAATTTTCCCTGTATCAGCTTTGCGCCGCAATGGTCTTGAAGACCTCAAGAAACTTTTGAAAAGCCATTTACCAGAAGCACCTGCAGAGTTTCCCGAAGATCAGCTTTCCACAGCGCCTTTGCGCTTTATGGTTTCAGAAATTGTACGCGAAAAGCTCTTCCTGCATTTAAAACAAGAAGTACCCTATTCTGTTGCTGTAGACATCGAACAATGGGAAGAAGACCCAGAACGTCAGCAAACCATTATTCACGCAGCCATCTATGTGGCGCGCCCATCGCATAAAGCCATGGTTATTGGCAAATCTGGCGCTGGCATTAAAGCCATTGGCTCTGAAGCGCGCAAAGATATTATCACCTTGCTTGAAGGCAAAGTGCATTTAGAACTTTGGGTAAAAGTGCGTGAGGGCTGGACAGAAGATATTAATTTCTTGCGCAATCTTGGTATGATGACGGAGTAAAAAATGTGCCAAGGCGTCCAAGCAAACTTAGCTAAGGTACAAAACCGTATTAGTGGTGCGTTACAAGCAGCCAAGCGCAAAGAGCAAAGCCTTAGCCTTATAGCCATATCTAAGTTTCAATCTGCTGAGGCCGTACACTGTGCGGCTTTGGCAGGGCAAATGGATTTTGGCGAAAACTACCTGCAAGAGGCCCTTGTAAAACAAGACCATATGGCGCAAAAAAGCCCTGGCGCCCCCATACGTTGGCATTTTACCGGTCATATTCAAAGCCGTAAAGTCAAGGACGTGGTAGGACGCTTTGACCTTATTCATACCGTTGACTCTCAAAAGCTTGCCGGCCTTATTGAACAAAATGCCGCGCAAAAAAATATTCGCCAAGCCATTCTTATTCAGGTCAATGTAGGACTAGAAGAGCAAAAGTCTGGCATTGGCGCTCATGAGCTTTCTACCCTTACCAAGTACATTCTTTCCTGCCCTCATATAGAGTTGCAAGGCCTTATGTGCCTACCGCCTGTTTTTGATGCAGGCCTTGCCGCGCGTCCTCATTTTGCCTATTTACGTAAGCTACGTCAGCAACTTAATGAAGAATTTAATCTCAACTTAGCGCATTTATCTATGGGTATGTCAGGCGACTTAGAAGCTGCCATCTTAGAGGGAGCCACCATGGTTCGCGTGGGCACAGATATCTTTGGCGCGCGTGCTTCTAGTACGTAATCTTTCAATATAATAAAGTCTTTGCTCACGGCTAGGTCATTTTCATACTGAATGAATTACCTTTTTATCTTTATTTCCCAGCATACAAATACCGCTCAACTTACAACACATTCATATTTTAAGCATTATTTGAATACTTGGCTTTTTTAGATGCTTCTGGTATATTTCATGCATATTTTTTAAAATAAGAAATATCACTCCCTAAGCGTCAGAATTTTGTCGTTTTTTGTTTGTAGAACATAAAGGAGACAGCCATGGCAGATGATGGCAAAAACAAAGCTCTTCCTGAAGGGGAAGCCCCACCTAAGAAATCAAAATTCAAAAGATTTTTGATTATCTTTCTTATTTTACTCATTGTTGTAGCTGCCGGTGGCGGTGGCGCTTATTGGTGGTTTTTCATGCGCGTACCTGGTGCCAACCCAGAAGAGGGTCAACCAGCTGCACAAGGCACAGAACAAAGCGTGGCATCCAAAGCCGATCACGGCGTTGAGGGCGAAGCCCCCGTACGCATTGAGCGTCAATCTATTTTACCTCGTAGCACAGGGCAAGTGCTGCCCTTACCACAATTTGTAGTCAATCTCTCTGACGCAGCTGGCAAACGCTACCTACGACTCGGCATGGAAATAGAAGTAAACCAAGACGTTGCCGCACTACTCAAAAGTCAAGAAGCCAAAGTGCGTGATGCAGTTATTGTACTTTTAGCAGGTAAAACTTTTGCAGACATTTCCACCGCTGAAGGCAAAATATTATTGAAAGCTGAAGTAGCAGCACGCTTAAATCAAATTCTTGGCGGCGCCTACGTAGTGCGAGTGTACTTTACAGAATTTGTCGTAGAACAATAAAAAAGATTAATTTTCAACGATTGATAAGGATATATTATGAGTAATACCGACGATCAAGACGCTTTAGCCGCCGCTTGGGCTGCACAATTAGAAGAAGAAGAGGCCGCCGCTGGCGCAGACCCTTTTGAGCAAGCACAAGCCGCTGCAGAAAATGCTGGCTCAAACGCTGGCGTGGACGCTGGCGCAGACACGGGCACAGACGCTGGAGCAGACGCACTTGCCATGGCAGCAGAGGCAGCTCCCGCCCCAGTAGAAGCTGCGCCACCCTCTAAAGATGAAGACCTAGCCGCACGCTGGGCTGAATCTCTTGCCGAAGACGAAGGCGCCGCTGCGCAATCGGTTTTGCAAAAGAAAAGCCTCTCATCGCAACCTAGTGAAGCTGTTTTCAAAGATATGACAGATATCGCACGCCGCCCCTCTGTGGACGGTGCCAAGCGCGAGCTAGACTTTATTCTTGATATTCCGCTGGATGTATCAGTAGAATTAGGTCGCACCCGCCTGCTTATCAATGAGCTTTTACAATTAGGACAAGGTTCGGTAGTTGAGTTAAATAAACTGGCCGGTGAACCCTTAGAAGTATACGTGAACGGTAAATTAGTAGCGCGCGGCGAAGCTGTTGTTATCAACGAAAAATTTGGTGTGCGCCTTACAGATATTATCAGCCCCATGGAAAGGGTTAAACAACTTGCCTAGCACTGCGGCAAAGATGGCACCAAGTAAGATACCTGAAGCAGGATCTGAATTAGCCTCTTCTACCACTGAAGCATCACAAGGTTTAGCTTCAGGCACAGGAGAAGTGCTAAGCCAAACGCTTTCGCAAAGCGCCACTACCACCGCACAGCAGGTGGCACCCCTTGCCCATGACGGTTTTTCTTGGGCTGGCTACTTCACCGCCATTGGCTCTTTGTGCATACTCTTAGCCTTGTTGTGGGCTTTAGTGTGGGCTTTACGCAAAAGTAAGCGCTTTAACTTTATTCCGCGCCCTGGTGCTTTTCCACGCGATGGCCTGCGCATTGAAAGCCAGCTTCCCCTAGGCCCGCGCAAAGGGCTTGTGGTCGTGCGTTTTTTAGAAAAAAGGCTCTTGTTGGGTGTCACAGAACACAATATCACCCTACTACAAGAAGTTGAGGATAGTAATGACAGTACGGATTTTCAGTCCCTTCTGGAACATGAGCAAAAAAATACACGCTAAGTCTTGTGGGCATATCTTTTTTGCCCTCATGGTTGCGCTTTTTAGCTGTGCATTTTTTCCGGCTCTAGCTCTTGCCGCGCAAGACTTAGCCATGCCGCCCATGTCCTTGACCTTATCTGGTGGCGCATCTGCCCCAGAAAATGTCACAGTATTATTAGAAATCCTCTTCCTGCTTACCATTCTCTCTGTGGCGCCTGCCATTATGCTCACAGTGACAAGCTTCACACGCATCATCATTGTGTTCAGTTTCTTACGCCAAGCCATGGGTGTGCAACAGTTGCCCCCTACACAAATTCTTGCCTCACTTGCCATATTCATGAGTATTATTATCATGTACCCAGTTGGCAAAGAAATTAATGACACTGCACTGCAACCCTACCTCTCAGAAAATATCAATTATGATGTTGCCTTAGAGCGAGCACAAATCCCTCTACGTAACTTTATGTTCAAGCATACGCGCGAAAAAGATATTTCTATCTTCTACTCCATATCTCGCATGGAGCCGCCCAAAAATAGAGCTGAAGTTCCCACCATGATGCTGGCCGCCGCCTACGTCATCTCTGAGCTTAAAACGGCTTTTACCATAGGCTTTCTCATCTATATCCCTTTCCTCGTGCTAGATATGGTTATATCCTCCGTATTGCTAGCCATGGGGATGATGATGCTGCCGCCCATGATGGTATCCATGCCCTTTAAGCTGCTGCTCTTCGTTATGGTAGATGGCTGGAACCTGCTCGTAGGCTCCCTTGTAAACTCCTTCTTACTCTAAGTGAGGCGTATTATGACCCCTGAATTTGTCATAGGCTTCGGCCGCCAAGCCATTGAATTATGCCTTATGATGGCACTGCCCATGCTAGGCGTAGGGCTAGCCGTGGGTGTAACCGTAAGTATCATCCAAGCCGCTACCCAAATCCAAGAAATGACCCTTACCTTTATCCCTAAGGTGGTCTCCATGTTCATTG
>CAYJND010000037.1:0-16489 GCA_964371565.1 uncultured Desulfovibrionaceae bacterium | reverse complement strand
TGCTGATTTGATCTATGGCTTTTTTAAGTTCTATAGGATTCATGATGCCTCCGATTATTCCCAAAAAGGGTTAATCTACAATAACTATTTTTCGTTTTTACGTTTTTTGCCTGGTTTTTCCGGCATGACAAAAATATGTTCACGTACAGCTTTACGCACAAAATCCCATTCAAGGGTCAGGGTGATATGGTCTTTGCCATGATCCATGCCAAGGGTAAAGCTGTTTTCTTCTAGGTTTACTGCTTCAAGCACACCTTTGACTTTTTTACGCCCGAGCAAAAAGTCTGGGGCATTTTGTAAAAAATCATTTAAGGTGACTTCTAAGTGGTCTCCTACAAAGCCGCGTAATTGTTCTAATTGAAAGAACATGCGTGAAAAACCTGGGCTTGAGACTTCGAGTATATAGGCTGAAGAGAAAATGTCTTCAACTTCCATGGTAAGGCCTACCATACGTGAAATCTCGGCGCATTTCTCTACCGAAGCAGAAATTTTGTTCATATCTTGCGCCGTGTCATCGTTAGCAGCGCTTTGTGCAGCTTCATAAGGGGCGTCTACATAGATACGCACCAAGGGGCGTGCACCTTGTAATAAATCAATACCCCATATGGTGAGGCCTTTAGATGTCACGATAGGTTCAGCAATGCTGTGTAATAATTCTAATAATTCTGGTTTTGCCATAATCTCTCAGGGGTGACCTTTTATTTAGGTAACGGTCGTAAGCATAAAAAAAAGGGGGCCTAAAAAAGGCCACCCCGTTGTGAACTTGTGTTCTGCATCAGGATGGAGAAAGCAGCGAGAGGCGAAAAGATGTTGAAGAAAAGCCACTTTCTCGTAAAAGCAAGGGCACCATATCTAAGGGGGCAGGTCATGTCAAGTTTTTTTGTGAGCTCCTTGGTGAAAATGTTTACGCTGCATGTACTTTATGTCTCTATGGCGTCTTGTGCATAGTATGTAATACTGTATACAAAAAGAGAAATATATTGACAAAAATGTATAAAATTATTACGGGGAAAGAAACATTTAACCTCGGAGGATATTATGAAAAAATCTAAATGGTCTGCAATTGCTCTTATGCTTGCCATGATGTTTATGGTAAGCCCTGCAATGGCAAAAAGTGGTATGAGTGGTGTGTATGTGGGGGTAAAATTTATCGACTCCATTCAAGGCCACTGGGCTGATATGTCACCTTCTGTTGATTTTGGCGGCTGGCAAAATACTGTTGGTGGCGGCCTTTTTGTGGGTTATGACTTTTATCATAAGTTTGATGTGCCTGTGCGTACAGAAATTGAATACGCTCTTCGCTCTGATTGGACTGGTGATGACGATTATTTTATAGACACAGATAAAGTTACTTTAGATGTTAAAGTAAATGTGCAAACCTTACTATTTAATGTGTACTATGACTTCCGTAATAGTAGCAACTTTACTCCTTATGTGGGTGCTGGTGTAGGTATGGCGTTTGTACGTGGTTTTGCTAGCGCAGATATATATAATGCCGCTGGAGTACATGAGGCTCATGCCAGTGCTGAAGCTTACTCCACTGAATTTGCTTGGCAAATTGGTGCTGGTGTGGCCTATGCCATTACAGATAATGTGTCTGCAGATCTTGGTTATCGTTACTTAGGTCTTGGAGGTGGCAGTGATGACATTGTGGGCGGCTTTAGCGGCGCTCATGAATTTAGTTTAGGTATTCGCTTTACTTTCTAGCACATAGAATTGCCTTATTGGCCCTTTTTCTTGCAGGAAAGAGGGCTTTTTTTGTGCAAAATATATTGCTTAATAGGCTGGGCTGATTAATTTGTTATATATGGCAAAGCAGTAGTGCGCTTTTTTTTAAAGTTGTTACTGTGCTTATTTTTTATCTCGCTGTTAGAATTGCATGCAGGGCACGAAAGGCATGCATGGTAAATATTTTTTCTGTAGATAGCTGATCTTTTAAGCCCCCTTGTTATGAGTTTGAAGGTAGCAAAGTCTTCTATCTGCATAAAAACCTCTCGTCTAAGCTTTGGTGCCAAGACGAGAGGTTTTTATAAAGTTTAGGAGCTGTGCTATATTATGATTTGTTATTTTTACGGCGTTTTACAAAGCCTACACCGGCAAGACCCATACCCATAAGCAACATGGTAGCTGGCTCTGGGGTGGGGCTTGGATCATCAAGTTTTCTTGTGTCTATGGCTGCCATGGACCAAGTAAAATCGAGCATAGAAGTTGTGCCTTCTGCGGTGCTGAAGCCATAGCGGTTATTACCAAAATCTTCAAGCTCTAAGTACATGGTAATAAGATAGGAAGCATTATTAATGATAACAGGTTGTTCTATTTTAGGACTAAAAGGATTGGTGATGACAGCAAAAATATCATTGTTGCTGCTGGAGTTATATTTACCGTTTAAGGTTTCATCAAAAGTAAAATCTAATTCATAGGTAAAGAGCCCATTTTCAACCGTGGCCCCATTAAAATTTTGTAAATTAATATCTAATGCTAAAGAACCACCTGTGAGGCTTTTGTAGGTAGAGTCAATGGCATTGTTGATATGCGTCAGAGCTACGGCACTATTGCTTGTGGTGCTTCCGGCGCCAGTATTGATTTCTAAAGAGCTACGCTTATGGGAATTATCTGTGTATGACCACCATTTTTTTTTATCGGCTGTGCCCCAAGTGAGGTAGGTGGGGCTGGTATACATGGCGCCTTTGTTTCTTGCATTACTAAAACTAGTATTAGTGAAAGAACCCGAAATGGTATAATCCCAATGATCCATAGTTGCAGCTAGGGCAGAAAAGGCAAAACAGAGTACGAAAATTAAAGAACACAGTATAGATAGCATTTTTTTCATAACAACCCTCCTATTGCAATTTAAAACGAGCCTGCGTTTGTAAGTGCTTACTTGCAATAAATATGCCTGTGGTATCGCTTTAAAATGACAGGATATTTAATGCTACTCGTGCGTGTGCTGTAAAGAATATCGACAATTGTGTCGATAAAACTTACAAAGATGGGGGATTTTAGCTAAGAGATTTTCGATCTAGCACGCGTAAAGACACGGCTTCGTGAATATGATGATGTATGATAGAGGGGCTTTGTTCTAGGTCGGCAATGGTGCGAGCTAGACGCAAGATACGTGTATACGAGCGCGCCGAAAGACCAAAATTACGTACCACGCGCTCTAATGTTGCATGACCTTTGCTATCAAGGGCGCAATGTTCTTCGAGCAGAGGGCCAGAGAGCTGGGCATTGCATAAGCAAGTGCTTTGAGCATAACGTTTCTCTTGACATTCACGGGCTGCCAAGACCTGAGCGCGCATATGGGCAGAGCTTCCTTGCCCCTGAGGGCAGGGCGCAGTGTCGGCGCGTAAATCTTCATAGGGCACTGCAGGTACTTCTATATGTAGATCAATGCGGTCGAGTAAGGGGCCAGAAAGTTTGCTGGTGTATTTGCTTAAAGCCTGCGCAGAACAGCTGCAGCTGTGTTTGGCATCTCCATGATAGCCACAGGGGCAAGGATTCATAGCTGCTACTAGCATGCAGGCGGCAGGAAAGGTAAGAGACCCACGCGCTCTAGCTATGGTGACGGTACCATTTTCCAGAGGCTGGCGTAAAACTTCTAGGGTAGATTTTTTGTACTCGGGAAACTCATCTAAAAAGAGTACGCCGCGATGACTTAAAGATACTTCGCCAGGTTGCGGCACGGCGCCGCCGCCAATAAGGGCAATATCAGAAATGGTATGGTGCGGGGCGCGAAAGGGGCGCGTATGTATAAGGCCAGAATGTTGCGGCAACTTGCCACAAACGCTGTAAATCTTAGTTACTTCTAGGGCTTCTTCAAAATGTAGCGGGGGAAGTATGGTGGGCAGACGCTGCGCTAGCATGGTTTTACCACTGCCGGGGGGGCCTATGAGCAAAATATTATGCCCACCGGCGGCGGCAATTTCCAGAGCGCGCTTGGCGGCTAATTGGCCTTTTACATGGGCATAATCTAAAAGATGGTCCTGGGGGCGGTGTATTTCTTGCGCTTGGGTAGGCTCTAAGGGCTTTTGCCCTGTAAGGTGAGCTACGCATTCAAGTAAATCACGAGGCGCATAAACGCTCATACCTTGCACCACAGCGCCTTCTTGGGCATTTTCTGGTGCTACAAAGATGCCGTGAGCTTTTTCTTGTCGCGCTAAGAGAGCTAAAGGTAGGGTGCCCTTGATGGGGCGTAGTTGACCAGATAGGGATAACTCTGCAGAAAAGAAATAATTTGCTACGCTTTCTGCAGGGATACTACCTGCTGCGGCCAGTAAACCTAAAGCTAGGGGCAGGTCATAACCAGCGCCTTCTTTGCGACGGTCGGCAGGGGCAAGGTTAACAATAATACGGGCTGGAGGCAGGGCAAAGCCAGAGGCGCGCAGTGCTGAGCGAACGCGCATTTCTGACTCTCGTACGGCTTTTTCGGCTAGCCCTACCATGGTGAAATTAGGAATACCTCTGCGTTGCAGATCTATTTCCATATCAACACGTAGGGCGTCAACGCCGTGTAGGCTTGCGCTGCCAATATGTACCAGCATATTACTCCACAGCTTGTCCAAAGCGGTTTAAGCGAATATTGTCAAGACCATTGGCAGACCAATAAATACGCCAAGCTTTGCCGTGCATGGCAGATTTTTTAACACTGCCCCAAAAACGCGAATCTTGTGAATTATCCCTGTTGTCTCCCAACATAAAATATTCACCGTCAGGAACAGTATAAGGACCAAAAGTGTCTCTGGTGGGGTGAATACCTGTGGGGTCAGAGTGACGAATATACGATTCTTTTACGGCTTTCCCATTACGGAAAAGCTGTTTGTCGCGTATTTCAATAACATCACCGGGGCGCCCCGCCACACGCTTAATATAATCTAGTGAGGGATCTTTGGGGTATTTAAATACAATAACATCACCGTATTCTGGGTCGTCGCCCTCAAAAAGATAGCTGTCGGTAAAGGGGATTTTCACCCCATAAGAGAACTTACTTACAAGCAGATGATCGCCAACAACAAGGGTGTTGAGCATAGATTCAGAGGGTATTTTAAAAGCTTGCACAATAAAAGTACGAATAAAAAGTGCCAAAAGTAGAGCTATAATAAGAGCTTCTGCGTACTCACGAAACATAGATTTTTGCGCTGCGTCAGGATTTGTTGTTTTGTTGAACATATTTTTTTCCATTTTGATGAAATAAGATAGGGCTTACTATGCCGTACTTTACAATTAAGTCAAGGAATTTTGTGTAACTGCATGTAAAAACAACAATAAGCATAGGTTGTCCACATAAGCTTATTGTTGACAATGTCCCCCAGACCCGCTCTGCTCTCAATTTCCGTAATTGCTCGTTCCGTGCAAACGTAAACGGCTTCGCCGCCCTTGGGGGCGGCCTTTCCGGAAAACTTTCATTGCGGCGTCATCTTGCCTTTAAAAGCAAACTTTCGTCGCAATAAAAATATAAAATAACTGTTTACTACTTAACGAAGCATTTTTGCAGCATCCAATAGGGGGGCGCCGGCTTGGCATTGTATGCTCAGCGGCAATTGTGAAGGTGCGCTCATGGCAATCATAGCTAAGGCGAGCAAAGGGGTAGGTTGCTCAAGGTTAAGCTGTATATTGGTGGTGCCAGGATTTTGAATACATTGTTGTAAGGATGTATAATTATTTTCGCTTAGTAGGGGGCGCAGGCCGCGTAATTCTTTTTCTATGCTAGATAGGGTAAGCGGTAGGGCTTGTTCTAAGGGGAGTGCTGTTTGCTTACTTACGCTTATGAGCGTACGCGGCACAAGGCCTGTGTCTACAAAGTTGAACTTTATAGCTTGAATGTGCATGGTGTTAAGGAGGTTTTGCAAAAGACCCCATGCATTGCCAGAAAGATCTTTGGCAAAGCTCTGTATAGGCAGAATAAAGCCAAGGTGTAGTTGCGCATCTCCCAAATTTCGCACACTGTAGTGCGCATCAAAGGTGCTTGTGTGCTCTTTGGTATTAAGCTTTGCTGTAAGCTTAATATTATTAAGTATATTGGGTGTACCAAGCATATTTTGTACTATGGCCTCGGCGCGCTTGTCTTCGTTTAAAGTGGCAAAGTTTATTATTAAATCTTCAATATCTAGAGAAAAATCTATGCTACTTGCTTGCTTAGGGGTATAGGCTGCTTTAAGGTCTAAGTTTTTAAGGTTACAAAGGTGGGTCTTAGTATCTTGAAATTCATGCACCATATCTAAGTTAGAGATACGTATATGGGGCTGTATGCCTGTGCTGAGATAATGAGCAAGATGCGTCTCAAAAGTTTTATCAAAATCCAGTGCGGGGCTTTGTAATTTGTGCCATATATAGGCCATAAAAGTAGGCGAGGGTAAGTCAGTTTTGCCCATTTCTATTTTTTGCACTTTGCTTAGCCATTGATGGCCTTGAGGATTTTTTTGCTTTGAGCGTATACCCTCTATGGTGTAACTTTGTATGGCTGTAGGGCTTAACTGTGTAATGCTATATTTTTCTGTATGGCTTGTAATGGTGTTTTTGTTTTGCGCCTGATTAGTTTGCGCCTGATCAGTTTGTATATATACAGTCTGTATGTTGCTAGCTTGCATTTGAGCCATATGCATATTCATGCCAGCCTTAAATGTGCTTTCAATGTTATTTTGTGCCAAACTAGCCAGTACGTTACCAAGGTTTTGTTTCCACTGTACAAGATGTAAAGACTGCGTATGGGTAGAAAATTGATTTTGTCCTAAGGTGTACTTTGTTTGCACCTGGCTGACATAGATGTCTTGCGCCACTAGGGGATATTCTTCCCCATGGGGGTCAAAGGCTTTAAGGTTTGGCTTCAGGGCTTTAATGCTATCAATGCTAAAGCTCATGCCATGCAGGGGAGCGCCGCTAAGGTTTTGTATTTCTAGGGAGCTGTTGAGCAGGCTGTAGTCTACGGAGTCCATAGATATGCCATGCTGCGTCAAAGATTGGCGAATGGTGTTTTCTGTGTATTTTTCAAATACATATAATGCTGCCACAGGCAAGCAAAGGGCTAGCAGCAGTGCAAGCCCCATATAAGCACGTTTTGACATATTTTTCCCTAATTTGCTATAAGATAGAGCCTGCCCCTCAGGGGAGCAAGCCAAAGGTAAGCTGGAATTAACTTCCAGCGCTTTTACTGTTTTTGAATAGCCTGTCTAAAATCGATAGTTGTAGCAGACTGTTCTATTATGCGGCGCAAAGCATTAGGATTTTGTGCTATTTTGGTTATTTTTATCTAGCCAATAATCCAATGCGCCAAAGAGTATTTGCGGCGAAATGGGCTTGGTAATATGATCATTCATGCCAGCAGCAAGGCTTTTTTCTTTGTCTGAGTCCATGGCGTGGGCTGACATGGCAATGATAGGCAAATGAGCAAAGCGCGCCTGAGCACGAAGATGCTTTGTGGTGCTAAGTCCATCCATAATGGGCATTTGAATATCCATGAGCACTAAATCATAAGAATTTTTTTCTAGTAAATCTAATGCTTCTTGACCATTATTAGCTATATCAAGACTAAAACCTACGCTTTGTAAAAGTTCTTCGGCAATAAGCTGATTGATTTGATTGTCTTCTACCAAGAGCAAATGCCCGCTGCGTTCTTTGTGTTCAAGGGCAGCCATGCTTGGGCTGTGTTCTTCTGTGAGGCTTTGTTTGCCTTTGGCAAAAGTAGCCGTAAAGATAAAGGTAGATCCCTGACCAGGGGTGCTTTCTACCCAAATGTTTCCTTGCATCATCTCTACAATGCGTTTGCTAATAACAAGGCCAAGACCTGTGCCCCCATATTTACGGGTTACAGAAGTGTCGGCTTGGGTAAAGGCCGCAAAAAGATTGCCAATTTGTTCTTGGCTAAGGCCTATGCCTGTATCTGAAATACTAAAGCGATACGTTACGGCCTGTTCACTATCTTGCTCAAGGTTTATATTAAGGGCAATACCACCCTTAGATGTAAATTTAATACCATTGCTTATGAGATTAAGTAATACTTGCTTGAGGCGTAAAGGGTCACCCATAAGAGGCAGTTTAGCCTGGTCATCTGTATTTATTGTAAAAGTAAGCCCTTTATCTGAAAGGCTGTGATCAAAAAGGTGCTCAATCTCATGGCACAGGCTAGCTATAGTAAAGTCTGTATGTTCCATTTCTAACTTGCCAGCTTCTATTTTAGAAAAATCTAAAATGTCGTTGATAATGCGTAGCAATTCATGGGTAGAGAAGAGTGCTTTTTCCACATAGCTTTGTTGCGTTGCTTGTAGTTCTGTGCTCGAAAGAATGTGTAAAAGGCCTAAAATACCATTCATGGGGGTGCGAATTTCGTGGCTCATATTAGCCAAAAATTCACTTTTGGCTTGTGCGCTTTGTTCTGCCACTTCTTTAGCTTTATTTAATTCAGCAACAGCCTGTTTTATTTGGCGTAAATCATGCACATAACCAATGAAATACTCTTTTCCATCTATTTCTTTAGCGCGCACCAGGGTCATTTCCATGGGAAGGGGCTCTTTGTGGCGTGTTTGCGCCATAAGCTCAAAGGTTGCACTCCCTTGTTTGGTCGCCAAAGCACCCATTTCGCGTGCATAGATATAAGAATTTTTTCCATCAGGTTGCACAGGGGGTACCACATCTTTAAAGTGCGCAAGGTATTCTTCTTTGGTGTCATAATCTGCCAGTTTAGCGGCATTTTCATTACAGTCCACAATGGTAAGGTTTGAAGTCCAAATATTAATGCCAAGGGGGATGCCCTCTAAAATGGCGGCGGTGCGCGCTTCGGCGGCACTGACCTTTTGTTCGCTGGCCTTCATTGCACGTAAATCGTGCACATAGCCTACAACAACATATTCATCTTGGTATTTAACGCGCTCAATGGTTACATAACAGGGCACAGCAACGCCATTGATATCTTGCCCTGTCCACGGACATTCGGACTGACCTTTTTCAAGGCAAGTGAATAATTGCTGTTGGATTCTTTCTAAAGATACCGCGCCGTCGGGCTGAAACTCTGGGATAAGCTCGTAAAAATGATCCACAAAGTCTCTGGCGTTGGGCAGGCCAAAGATTTTAGCTAAGGCTTTATTGCAAAGTGTAAGATTTAAATCTTTATCCCAAATAAGCGTGCCAAAGGGGCTGGCATCGAGCATAAGGCGTGTATATTCATCGGCTTCGCGTAGTTTTTGTATGTTTTCATGCTCTTCTCGTAAATCTTTTAAAAAGACCAATACCACTGTGTTGCCGTGTAATTGGGCTCTTGTCATGGTTACAGCAAAAGGAATAAGCTCACCATCAAGGGTTTTATGCACCCATTCAGTGCTAAAATGTCCTAGGTCTAGAGCTTTTTGTAAACATTCATAGCCGTATTTTGCAGATTCTAAACCACAAGGTTGAAAGATAGGATGTAGATCGAAAAAATGCTGTATATATTCGTCTTTGTCTTTAAATCCAAATATATGCGCTGTGGCTTTGCTGCTGTCTATAAGTTTTAAATCTTCACTCCAAATTTGCGTAGCAAGAGGAATGTTATCTAAAATAAGCTGCATATGGTCATTGGCATATTGAATTTTTCTTTGCTGCTGTTCTAGTTCTACAACAGTGCTTGCGAGAGCTGTTTCCATGCCTTTTTGGGCGCTTACATCTACAATAATGCCCACTAAGCCTTTTTCTTTACTGTGAGGAACATAAAAGCCTTTGCTCCAGTATAAAGTAGGCGCATTACCCTGAATAAGGTCAAAAGATTTTTCGTAATGCACTTCACTAATTTTACTAATGGCTTCTAGGTCTTCTTGATGATAACGTAATTTTTCTGCCACAGGTAGGTGCTGTAAATCAAGCACAGAGCCACCGAGCATGCTTTGCTCTGTAGTGGTAAAAAAGTCTTCGTAGGCTTTGTTCACAACGCAAAAGCGAGCCTCTTCATCCTTAGCAAAAAGCGGTATGGGCAGGGCGTCTACCAAGGCTTCCATATAGGCAAGTTTTTTGCGTGTCTTTTCAAGTTCTGCCATAAGGGCGTCATATTCAGCCTGGCTTACGGGAGCCTTAGGGGAGGAATTACGTGTGGGCTTCATAACTTTCTCGGCGGTAATACATTAAAAGGAAAAAGAGTTTCTTTATAATGCGTGTGGTGTGCAGGGTAAAAATATCTTTGTGTTAGAGTGAAATAATGTAATCATAATATATGTTTTGGGTTTTTTATTCAAGAGAAAAGAAGAGTAATAAAAGCAAGTAGTTTACTATGGTTTGCGCATTGTTGAGAAAAAACCCCCTTATACTTTCGCATAAGGGGGTATATATAAAGAATTTAAAAACTTATTTTAAATGCGCAATGGTTTGATTAAGCACAGAGGCTTGTTCTGCCAGCATTTCTACAGCTTGCGCCGTTTGATCCATGGCAATGGTAGTTTCTTGAGAAATAGCGCGCACCTCTTCTAACTTATTACCCACATCACGGCTAGTATTTAGCTGTTCTTCTGAGGCCTGGGCAATGGATCTAATTTGTGAAGCTGTCATTTCTGCCACGCTCACAATGTGCTTGAGGGTTTCTTCAGCGCGAGTGGCAAGTTCTGAGGCATTATTTACTGCATTAACAGCTAAATCTACCGTATTCACGCTTTGCTTGGTGCCATCTTGAATGCCAGAGATAACAGTGCTTACTTCGCTGGTGGCCTGCATGGTTTTTTCTGCCAATTTGCGTACTTCGTCTGCTACCACCGCAAAGCCGCGTCCTGCCTCACCAGCGCGTGCAGCCTCAATGGCTGCATTTAAGGCTAAAAGGTTGGTTTGATCGGCAATGTCGGTAATAACACGAATGATAGCGCCCACACCTTCTGTTTGCTTACCAAGGTAGTCCATACTATCTTTTACATTGCTGGTATAGGTTTTCACTTGGTGGAAGCTTTCATTCATTTGATGCATAACAGCTGAGCCTTCTTGAGCTTTTTCCATGGCTTCAGCGGCAGTATTGGATGCATTGGAGGCATTTTCAGCAACATTTATGACTATATCACTCATAAGTGTCATGGTTTGCACAGCGTCTTCTACGCATGAATTTTGCTCTCTGGCACCGTCGCTAGAGCGCTCTGTTTGAGCGGCAATTTGCGTGCTGGCTGCAGAGACATTATGGGCTACATCTTGTGCCGATTGAGCAGCCTCTACAATGCGCGCAGTGTTTTCTTCAATGGCTTGTTGCTGTTTTTTTAAGTCACTAATATTCATCCAAATAGATAAAGTGCCAAGGATGTTTTTTTGCCCATCATAAAAAGGTGAAGAGGATACAAGTACGGTAAGTTCCTCACCTTTAAAGTTTTTAAAGGTACGCTCTGCTTCAATGGAACGTTTTTCTTGAAGAGCCTTGGTAGATGATGTGGGTTGATTTTTATCATTAAAAATATATTCGCTAGAAGTTAAGCCAAGTACATCGTTAATGTTGCCACTACGCCCTAAAAGGTCAAACATTTGTTGGTTGGTAAAAACAGTCTTATCTTCTGGTGAAAAGAGCGAACAAGGCACGGTGATACCTGTAAGCACCCCCTTAGAATACGCCAACTGCTCTATCAAAGATTCTTGTAACAAAGAGAGATTTTTGGCCATAATGCCAATTTCGTCTTTTTGGTCTATGTTAAGTTTTACCTTTTTACCCTCAAGGCAAGCTTGGGTATAGTCGCTGACCATGGCAATGGGATTTAAAATACCGCGTACAAAGCCAAATATAAATATGGCGGTGCCAAGTATAGCTAAAACAGCAATGATAAACAGATAATCAAGAGCATTGGCAATGGTGTCAGAGGATATTTTTTCGCAGTGTTTGGCTGCTTTGGTTAAAGTCGTGTGCAGTTCACTAAGCCCTTCTTGTACCTTTCTTAAGGCAGGCAGGGTTTGTGTTTCGAATATTTGTTGCGCTAAAGCTTCGTCATTATTCTTTCTTGCGGCCTCAATGTCTTTGGCCGTGGCGTGTAAAGTTTTATGCGGGGCATCAAGGTCGTTAAGTAAGGAGCCTATATCTGGAAAAAGCTTGATGGCAGCGTTTTTTTCTTGGCTTGTATACCATTTACCAAATTGGCATTGTGTGTGGTCTGTGGTAATGGTTAGGGATGTGTTAGTAGGGTTAACTAGATATTGTAATAGATTGTTAACCCATTGTAGATGTTGACTTTCTCTTTCTACAATGGAAAGGGCTAAGGCCTCAGCCCGTGTCTGCTTTTGTGAAGATGCCTCTATGGCCATAAAAGCTTTAAAAATACTCAGCCCGCACAACATAGCAAGAACGAGTACCAAAGCTATGGCACCAAAGAATTTGTACTTAATTTTTAAATCTTTAATATTCATCTTAAAGCATCCTTGGGTTAACTGTGTTACAAAATACATTTGACCTACAAAAACTACTATCGTGAAAAGATAAAAAAACTATAGAGTATGTCTTATTATTATGCATTGTAGCCAAAGAAATGTCTTGGGGGCAACAAAATTAGGCATGTAATTTTTAGGCTTGTATGTGGTTTAGCTGATAGGGGCACAAATTCGCCAATGGTTGCTAGACAGGCTTTATTCTTGACAATGCGTAGTATAGCAGGGCACAGTAATGACAAAAATATAGAGGGAGTATGCCCATGTCCATAGAAGTTTTTGGTATTGGTCCTTTAGAAACCAACTGTTATGTTGTCTATAGCGCGCAATCTGCCGTGGTGGTAGATCCAGGTGGCGATCCTGCGCCGGTGGTGGCTTTTTTGCAAGAAAAAGGCTTACACCTTGAGGGGATATATTTAACGCATTTACATTTTGACCATATGTATGGGGTGGCTGATTTGCATGCAGCAACCAAGGCTCCCATATTCATGCCCTCTGACGATGCCTTTATGCTAGAAACTCAATATAGCCGCGGCGGCATGTGGGGCTTTCCTGATGTAAAGCCTTTTGATGCGGCTCCCTTAGAGCCTGGCACACACAAAGTTGGGGCTTTGCATTTTGAGGTTATGCACACCCCTGGGCATTCACCCGGAAGCATGTCTTTGTATTTTCCAGAATTAAAGCTTGTGTGCACGGGGGATGTGCTTTTTTATCGCTCTGTGGGACGGTCAGATTTACCCGGTGGGCATTTAGACACATTAATTGAATCCATCAAAACCAAATTGTTTACTTTGCCAAGTGAAACTATGGTATATCCCGGTCACGGGCCAGAAAGTAGTATTGGTGATGAAATGACCAATAATCCTTATTGTGGTTCTTTTGTGCGTTAACGGATAGGAAAAATGTCCTTTTCTGTGTCTATATTGGCGTGCAGTCCGCGCGCTGGTGGTAACTCTGATACCATGGCACATGCCATAGCTGAGGGGGTGCACCATGCAGGCGGGCAGGCGCAACTGTGGTATTTGCGCGAGTATAAAATCTTGCCGTGCACAGGTTGTGGGTATTGCTTTCAAAATTCGCAGCATAGCTGTATTTTAGAGCATAAAGATGATGCAGAGCTCCTTTTTTCTTTATTTGAGGGCGCTGGGCCAGTGGTTTTAACGGCGCCCATTTTTTTCTATCATGTGCCAGCACAGTTGAAATCCTTTATAGATAGAGGGCAAAAATATTGGGCGCGTCAGCAGGTGCATATGGCAAGCTCTGAGCAACAAGAGGTTTTGCCCCGTTCTCAAAGTCTCACTGTGGCTTTGGTGGCAGCAAGAGCTAGGGGAGATAATCTTTTTACCGGAACCTTAGCTTCTCTAAAACTTTTTGCGCATCTTTTTCAAAGAGATATGGGAGAAGCGTCTTTGTGGAAAGGCTATGACGAGCCGCAAGACTTTGCACAAGATGCCAAGGCCTATGCAACGTTGCATGACCTAGGAAAGCATATAGCTTTGGGAGAATAACATTTCTTTTTTGCGAGGTGACCATGCGGTTTTTTCCTCAAAAAAACACTTGGTGGTACGGAGTGTTACGTCCTATTACCACCTTGGCTAAGCATATAGCTTTAGAAAAATTATGCTCTGCCTGTCATAGACCTTTTCATGCGCCTTTTTCTCAAGAAAGTAGAGCTGCAAGGCGCTCGGTGCAAAATTATTTGTGCCCCAAATGTGTGAGTTTTGTTCAAAAAGAGCAAAGGGCCTCGCTTACACGCTGCACCCTTTGTGGGCATGCTTTACCAGAGAAGACAAGATATACACAATGCTTGCACTGCCAAGCACACCCGCCGCCTTGGGATGCGTTATCTTTTTATGCTTCTTATGAATCCTTAGTTAAGTATTGCATTTTACAATATAAATATGGGGTAAAAATTTCTTTTATTCCTGTTCTACGCTCTTTTTTGTATGAGGCTAGCTTGTCTTTGCCGCCATGCGATATACTTATTCCTTTGCCACGGCATAAAAAACGATTAGCTTCACAAGGCTATAATCATATGTTGGAATTGGCACATAGTTTACAAAAATGGCTTGTTATCCCCTTGGAGGCTAGGGCTTTATGGCGTACACGCTTTACTGTGCCACAAATGTCTTTGCCAAAAGCGCAAAGGCATGCCAACCCTCGAAAGAGCTTTGCTGCGCAAGATGTAAAGGGTAAGCGTGTACTTTTACTAGACGATGTAATAACCACTGGCGCCACCTTGCACCATGCTTGCCTTGCTTTGCGTCGTGCAGGGGCGGCCTATATTGCAGTGCTTGTGGTGGCACGGGCAGAAAAAGAACTATAATGTACGAGTTTTTTTGTTTTACAATTTTTAATACTATTCAGTAAATATCATAAGGAGCATTGTATGAAAAATCTTTTTGATGCCGTGAAAGGCGGCAATTTTGCACAAATTAGCCAAGGTCTTAATTCAGCCCTTGGTGGTAAACTTGATACTGTTATACAAAATGCTGGCTCTGTCATGGGGCAAAAAAATAATCCTGCAGCAAGTCAGGGGATGGCCAGTAGTGCCAATCCTTTAGGTTCCTCCCTTGGCGGTGTGGGGGGGCTTTTGGGCGCTACCGCTGTGGGCGGCGTTTTGGGGGCGCTTTTTGGTGGTAAAAAGTCCATGAAAAAAATGGCCAAAGGGGCAGTGCTTGTGGGTGGTACTGCGGCAGCAGGTGCTTTGGCTTGGAATTTTTATCAAAAATGGGCTGCCGGTCAGCAAGGTCAACAGGTTTCACAGGGGCAAGGCGCACAACCCAGTGCAGCGCCCTCTTCGGTAGGGCAATTTGGTGATGCCCCAGCTGCCAAACCTGCACCTGCCACGACTGTGCAAGATACTACAGCTTTACTTTTGCTCGAAGCCATGGTTTTTGCTGCTCGCGCAGATGGACATATTGATGCTGAAGAACAAGCCTATATTGAAAATGCCGTGGCGACACTATTCCCAGACAAAGAAATGGCTGCCACTTTGCACGACCTTTTAAGTAAGCCCATTGATCCGCAATCCTTAGCCTCTAAGGTACAAAATAGCGAAGAAGCCGCAGATTTATATCGTTTGTCTTGTGCGGCTATAAATGTGGACTCTTTTATGGAACGTAGTTATTTAGATGGTTTGGCTAAAGCTTTAAACCTTAGCGAGGCACAAAAAAATCAGCTTGAGCAAGAAGCTGAAGCGGTACGTGCATCCATGGCATAAAAAAGTTTTTTTCTTCAGAAAAATTTAAGATTGCGGGCGTATTTTTTTCTTAAGCCATTGAACAAGGCTTTTAAAAATACGCCCTTTTTTATTGCTTACAAGGGGCGACACATAAAAAACGAGGTTATTATGAAAAATTTACTTATACTTGCAGCTTTCTCAACATTGTTTTTAGCTACCGGCTGTCATGCGCATCGCGCCCCGGTGGTACCTGTAGTACCAAAGCCAGTAGTACATGTGGCGCCAAAGCCTGTGGTGCATAAGCCCGTGGTGGTAAAGCAACCTGTGGTAGTGCATAAGCCTGTGGCTGTAAAAAAGGTGGTGGTAAAGCAACCTGTGGTGGTGCATAAGCCTGCGCCGCATACACAGCATCAGAACCCGCACCGTCAGGGATCGCATCAGCAAGGCTCGAACCACCAAGGTTCTCACCATCAGGGTTCCCACCATTATGGTGATATACTTGGGCATTAAAAAATCATAGTAAATGATAACTGACACCCTATAGCATCGTAAGGTTGTAGAGAGCTTGTATCTATAAAGTGGGGGGAAATCATTTCGAAAGAGAGGATTTTCCCCCGATACATTTTGCCAACAGAGCACTATAAAATTTTATTTACGCATGAGCCCTTGGCAGGGTGAAAATAATGCTTACTATATAAGTAAGAAATGGACGTTTTTTTTACGAATGCTTATGCCTATTACGTGGTGTGAAATGGTATAAGAGAGGCCTTTCGTAACGGAAAACGTCCATGTTTATATATAACATAGTAAAAAACTTGTATATTACTACTCTTGCCATTTTAAAATTTTTGTTTTAAGGCTGTGCATGGTCTTGTATGTCCATGTATACAAGATAAGACAAAGAGTAAAAAAATGTGGAAGCAGTATGTTACAGGTACAAATTACAGATTTAGTTGAAGGTATTTCTCGCGC
>CAYJND010000036.1:0-16633 GCA_964371565.1 uncultured Desulfovibrionaceae bacterium | reverse complement strand
GCATGCCAAGGGATTGTCCATCAGCCACAGCCACATCAGCGCCCATTTCACCGGCGGTTTTAATAAGCGCCTGCATGATGGGGTATACCGACATAACGGAAAGTACTTTTTGGCTCTTAGCGTGGGCAAAAAGCTCGCTATAATCTTCAACAGCGCCGAAGAAGTTGGGATTTTGCGCAATGATGGCAGCGCAAGTGCCGTCTACGGCATCTTTGAGCCCTTGCATATCAGGACGGCCATTTTTATGGGGCACTTCCACAATTTCCATGGTTAAGTTGGCAGCATAGTCTTTTACCATGCAGCGCCAAATGGGGTTTACACCGCCGTCAATGACAATCTTTTTGCGCTTAGTTTGACGCATAGCCATAAGGGAAGCTTCAAACAAAGCCGAACCGCCGTCATACACAGAGGCATTGGAGCAATCCATACCCAAAAGACGGGTCACAACGGTTTGATATTCAAAAATAGCCTGCAAAGTACCTTGTGAAGATTCAGGCTGATAAGGGGTATAAGCAGTATAAAATTCACCGCGCGAGGCTAAAGCATCTACAGCTTTGGGAATGGCATGGTCATAAAAACCTGCGCCCAAAAAGCTCACCATGGTATGGTCATTTTTTGCTGCTAAGCCTTCTAAGTGTTGGCATACAGCCATTTCACTTTGACCGGCAGGAAGATTAAAAGATTTTGGACGCATGGATGGTTTAATATCTGCAAACAGATCATCCAAGGTCTTTACGCCAACAGCTGCAAGCATTTCTTGCAATTCGGCTTCAGTATGGGGGACAAAGGGCATATGCACCAGCCTTTGCTTTATGCACGGTGTTTGGCACCGCGCTAATATATAAAAAATCCAACCAAAAAAGGAGCTTAGACAAAAAACATCGTATAATTGTGATAATCACAGCCGATGTTTGCCATAAGCTCCTCCTCAAAAGTTGGTAGAAATACCTATTAATGAGCTTCAGAAGCGCAAAACTCTTCGTAAGCTTCTACATCTAACAAGCCTTTAGGCTCGCCAGAAATCTTGATGCGTAACATCCATGCGCTACCATAAGGGTCGGCATTAACGTTTTCGGGGGCGTCGTTGATGGCTTCGTTTACAGCCACAACTTCACCACTAATGGGAGCGTACAATTCAGAAGCTGCTTTTACAGACTCGATGGAGCCAAATTCTTCACCGGCAGTAAGAACAGTGCCTTCTTCGGGTAAATCCACATAAGTAATGTCGCCAAGGGCTTCTTGAGCAAAAGAGGTGATACCAATAACAGCTTCATCACCTTCAATACGAACCCATTCATGGGTCTTATCATACAACAAATCAGATGGATTAGACATTCTACATTCCTCGCAAAATGAATTTTATAATTTTGTTCTGGCTGTGCCCTTGTCATAAAAAGGCAAGGATACCACAGTAGCCGGTAAAGAAGCGCGGGAGGCGCTTACTAAAAACTCTGTCTTTCCGGCATGTTCTACATTTACCCAAGCAAATGCAATAACATAGCCTAAAGATGGAGCAAAAGAACCACTGGTTACCACGCCTACATTTTCACCATTAACGGTGGTAAGCGTATCCCCTGCGCGTGCTGCGCGGCGTCCTTCTATACGTAAAGGAAGTAACACTTCACGCACATCACCCGCATGTTCATGGCCCACATACTCAGCCAAAGAAGTAAGCATTTTACCCATACCGGCTTCGGTGGGATTATGCTTATCATCAAGCTCATGCCCATAAAGGGGAAGGCCAGCTTCTAAGCGCAAAGTATCGCGCGCACCAAGACCTGCGGGCTTAACACGGGCATCTTGTAAGAGCTTTTCCCACAAAGGTAAAGCTTTTTCCCAAGGTAAATATAACTCATAGCCTAGCTCGCCGGTATATCCGGTGCGGCTAATAAGCATTTTTTCGCCCATAAAGTCGCGTTCTTCAAAAGAAAAATACCCTAAATGGCGAAAAGATTCACCCATAAAAGCTTCTAAAACATCTAAGGATTCTGGGCCTTGTAAGTCAATTTTTGCTGTAGCATTTGATACATCTTCCAGCGTTACGCCAGCAGGCATACGCTCTTGCAAAGCAGCAAAGTCGCCAGCAGCACAAGCTCCATTAACTACCAGCATGAAAGAGTTTTCTTCCATACGGTATACAATAAGATCATCTAGCATATGACCTTGTGCGTTGAGCAAAAAGCCATAACGACATTTTCCGGGCTTTAAAGTATCAAGATTATGCGTCACAGCTTTGGCTAGTGCCTGGGCAGCGCCTTCGCCATAAATAAGAAATTCCCCCATATGACAAATGTCAAATACGGAGGCTTTGGTGCGAGTGTGCTCATGTTCTGCTAAAATTCCGCTATACTGAATGGGCATATCCCATCCTGCAAAGCCAGCCATTTTTGCACCTTGAGCTTTATGCCATGCACTTAAAGGGGTTTCCAATAATGTGGACACGTTAACTCCTTATAAGTTTTAAATACACATTCAACAAAAGAATGCGCCTGTTTCGATATGAGCGTACGCTAACACACAAAAGGGCATGACACAAGATATAAGGCAGTTTTTACCTTGTGAATTTTATGCTTTATGCGGTGAAACCCAAGGCACTTTGGGGCAAAATTCTTGCATTTCACATATATCGCAAAGTGGCTTGCGCGCATCGCATACATGACGCCCAAACCATACCATACGATGATTGACCCTGCCCCACTCTTCACGGGGAAAAAGCGCCATAAGATCACGCTCCACAGCTACAGGTGCGGTATTTTTGGTCAGCCCCAAGCGATACACTATACGCCCCACGTGGGTATCAATGGCAATACCTTCATTAATGCCAAAGGCAGACCATAAAACCACATTGGCGGTTTTGCGCGCCACGCCGCCAAGAGTAATAAGCGCATCTAAACTACGCGGCAATTCTCCGCCATAATGCTGCATAACTCGCTGGGCAGCGGCGATGATATTTTTTGCTTTATTTCTATAAAAGCCTGTGGAGCGAATGACCTCTTCTACCTCAGCTTGCTCAGCTTGTGCCAAAGATGGCGCATCTGGCCAGCGGGCAAAAAGATGCGGCGTAACCAAGTTTACCCTAGCGTCAGTACATTGCGCCGAAAGCACCACAGCCACCAAGAGTTGCCAAGGGGTATCGGCATGTAAATGTGTTTCCGGCTCAGGATACTTAGCCGCCAAGACATCTTGCACCATGGCGGCTCTTTTTTTGAGTGATTTTGTGGATACCTTACCAGCCATAAGCCTATACCATGCCCTTGGCTGTTTTTGGCATATTTACACGCACGGCTAAAAGTACGTACACAAGGGTAGAAATAGTCAGTCCCACCACAAAGGGAGGCCAGCTACGTAAAAAAGCAGGTATACTATCTAGCGACATAAGCGCTGTGCTTGGCACTACCAATAAGTACCATGCAATACAAGAAGTTGCCCCGCTCAAAGCACTGGCTGTGGCAGCTCTAGCGCTGGAATGCTTGCATAAAACTAAGCTCATATAGGGCACAAAAGCGGTGGCGCCAATAACGCTCCAAGAAGTGGTGTAAATAAGGGATATAACTTTGCCTTCCATTTGCGCTGTAATACCACTTATGAGTACACAAAGAGCCATGGCACACAGCCATGAAGCCTTGGTGGTTTTGCGTCCGGCAATATCTTCGGTAAGGGAAGAAGCAGCAATGTGAAAAAGCGCCGTACATGTGGAAATAGACGCCGAAATAATGGCTATACAAAAAATTTGCTTGCCCACACCTGGCAAAAGATTATTTACCAAGGTAGGTATAACCGCATCACTGCTGGCCATTTCTGGTAAAATTAAACGCGAAAGCGATGCGATAAAGTACATACCACCCACAATGAGTAAGAGTATGCAAGAGGCCATGATCGCGGCCTTTTTCACTTGTTTTTTCTCTTGCAAAGCAAAGTGACGTTGAATCATTTGCGGCTGCGCCCATACAGCCACAGAAGTTACCACCACCAAAGACCAAACAAAATACCCAGAACTGCCAGAAGATAAAGAAGTAAAGCCATTATTAGCCGCAGGGGTAGGCGCCAATTGCGACAAAGCTTGCACGCCCTCTAAGGGGCCGCCCACCATGCTTAGCACCTTATACGCAAGCAAGCTAATGCCTAAAAGCATAATGCCGCCTTGCATGGCTTCGGTAAGCAGTACACCACGCATACCGCCCCAAAGCACAGCCAGACCTACCAAAATAGCTAAAAGCCACACGCAAAGTTCATAGCTTAGAGGAAACATATCCATAAGCAATAAAGCTGCGCCCTTAATAACGGCAGCGGCATATACAGAAAGGAAGAAAGCAAAAATAAAGCCTAAAATCTTGCGTAAAAAAGGTGCATTATGCCCTAGGGATAAAAGCTCAGCCGGCGTGCGCGCCTCAAGTTTTTGCTGCAATTGCTTGGTGGGCCAAGCCAGCACAAAATACACAAAAAGCGTGCCAAGAAGTACATTACCAAGGGCAATGAGCATCATTTGCAAGCCAAATTTATGCGCTAAACCGCCAAAGCCAATGAGAGCCACAGCAGAAATATACGTAGCCACATAGGCTAAAGATTGCACCCCAAAGCCCACTTTACCGCTAAGTAAAGCATCTTTTCCAGCGCCCATACGCGCTAAAAAGAAAAAGATTGCAATATACACACCCCAAATGACAATTTCCATGACTTTCCTCGCTTTTACTTCACATAAAAAAAGCCGCCTCCCAAGGGAAACGGCTTGTACTTGTATGTTAATTTTTACCTACAACAAAGACCCTTCCCGTAGCTGTACAGGCAGGTAATAATAGCTGATGTAAAATACATGTGACATATATCTTTTCCTTATTGTTGATTTGGTACACCTACGTCAAATACTCTCTACTGTCAAGCAGTATTCCGCTAGAGTTTTTATATAAATTTTAAGTACTCACTCTTGTTGCAAATTCACATTAAGCTTTATATTTCACAGCTTGAAAGATATTTTTCAACAATTTCTTTAGACAATTTTACCATTTACAATTTCCAACTATGTATGATATGGAGAAAGCACTATCTATTATTGTAACACATAAAATTTAATAAACAAGCAGATAGTATTTAACAGTTACTAAATAAGAAATAGGAATTTTGTATGGCACAAACACATACCATAGCAGCAACTATTAATGCCACTAGCGGCGATGTTACTGTTGTTCGTGATGGACAAACCCTTACCCTTCGTGTAAATGATAAGGTTTTTTCCTCCGACACCATTAAAACCAATGATGCTTCTGTGGAGCTACACTTTGTGGATGGCGCCAAAGCCATACTTAGCCCTAATACAGTTATGTCTGTGCAAGAATTTTCTACGACCATTGAAAAACCTTCCTTTATTTTAGATTTAGCAACTGGCGCCATGCGCTCTATCAGCGGCAAGGTTGTAGAACAAAACCCTGACTCTTTTAAGGTATTTACACCTAAAGCTACCGTGGGCATTCGCGGAACTGATTTTATTACCAAAGTCAATGAAGACGGCAGCGAAGTGCATGCTGTAATTTCGCTAAGTCAAGGGCATAACCTTGTTATAACCACCCACGATGGTGAGCAAATTTCTTTAACAACGTCCCATGCTGGCGCCTTTATTGGCACAGGTTCTAGCACAACTCTCTCCCCCTATACTTTTACCGATGAAGAGCTAGAAGACATTATCAGCTCCATTCTTGGCACACTTGACTATGAAGAAGAAAGCAAAAATGATGACGATACAGAAGTTACTCCAGACAACTCCATTGAAGGCTTAACCTTAGAACAGGCATTAACAGAAAGTTTAAACGAAGAAAGTCAAGTTGAGTTACTCGAAGCCCTTACCGAAGCAGGTAGTAGCTCCGATGATGAGAGTGATTCTGATGATTTAAACCTTGGCGAACAAGAAGACATTCTTTTAGGCGATGGGGATAACGACTCCCCCTTTGACGATGGCTATATAAATATGTCTACCCTTGGCAATGTGCCCTACTACGCTGATATAGAAACAGACGTTAGCTCTGGCACCCATCAATACAGCAATCACCGCGTGAACATTAGTGCTAATATGAACACCGCGCAAGACAGCCAAGGCAATGACGTGGTGATTTCTGGCGACATTAACAGCATGAGTGATGGCACTGTCACAGGCGGTAGTGACGAAATTACCGGTCTTGATGCCAGTGCAGGGCGTATTGTTGGCGATGCCAACACCGTCACCGGCGGCACCCTTGTAAGCGGCGATGACAGTATTACCGTCAACAGTAAAACAGGCGGCGCAAGCCTTTACGGCGATGTTTACAGTGTCACCGGCGCAAGTACCGTAGACTTTGGGCATGATGTTATTCACGTTAAAGATGTCTTAAGCAATACCACTGTGAGCGGCGATGCCAATATCATTGACATGGCCACCGTTACCGTAAACGTCTTTGGTGACGATTCCATTCATGTGGGCGGAGCCATGACCAATGCCAGCATATATGGGGACTATAACGACCCCGCGAGCACTGAGGGCGGCGACGACACCATACGCGTTGATGGCGAAATGGCGGCCAGCAGCACCATATATGGCAATGGCGGTGACGATGCCATATATATAGGCTCTTATGGCGGCGGCATTATTGACGGCGGCGAGGGGGCTGATTCACTCAGCATCACCACCCTCACCAGTAACTATTCAACTAATCAAATCAGTAATGTAGAAAGTATTACCATTGAAGGTGTGGGCAGTAATGGCATCTATGCAGGCACAGCCAATACTGATGACTTTACCTTTCAGCATATCTCTGGCACAGGGCGCATTGAAGGCCAAGGCGGCAATGATAGCATTACCATAAGCCACAACATGAGCGGCGGCACTGTTGATGGCGGTGCAGGGGCGGACACCCTTAACGTCTCCGGCGCCATGAGCGGCGGTACTGTGAGCGGCGACGCTGATAACGACCTTATAAATATATCCACAGCCATGACCGGCGGCACCATTGATGGCGGCGCAGGCACAGATACAGTCAGTTTTACAAATTCTAACATTACAGGCACTGTTTCTAACACCGAAGAACTGCACCTAGAAGCAGGCATGGCAGCAGGCACCCTGACATTAAGCACCGTCACGACCCTTAGCAAAGACGGTACAGAAAACTTCAGCATGAGCGGTGGCACCATCATAGGAAGCGTTACTGCCGATAGTTTTACCCTTGCAAGCCACACAGGCGGCACCATTAACGGAGGGAATGGTGACGATACATATACTATTGCCTCGCTATCTCAAGGTATTTTTGATGGCGGTAGCGGCGCAGACATCATTAATTTAAGTGCTCAAAACCAGACGGGCACCGTGCAAAATTCCGGTATCGAGCAAGACACCCTTTACTTACAAAATGGCATGAACGGCGGCACCCTTACATTAGAGTCTGCTGCCGGCGGTTTTACTGTGGAACAAAGCGCAGGTACTGCTTTTGCTATGACCGGTGGCACCCTCAATACCAGCGACGGTGCAGATAGTATTGCAATTTTTAATATGAGCAACGCCACTATTAACGCAGGCGCAGGCAACGATAGCATTTCCTTTTTTGCCACCATGGAAAATAGCACCATACATAGCGGTAGCGGCGCAGATACCATTAACCTAGCCAGTACAAGCACTAGCAACACCATCATAAACTCCGGCGTAGAGCAAGATACTCTTTTCTTACAATTCGATTTAAACGGCAGTACCCTTAACTTAGAATCTTCCGGTGGTGGTTTTACCATCTCTCAAGACGCAGCCACAGCTTTTGATATGGCTCGAGGCACCCTTAACGCCAGCAACGGTGCGGATAGTTTTTCTATAAATGCCATGACAAATGGCACCATAAACGGCGCTAACGGCAACGACAGCTTTACCATAGCCACCATGGATGATGGTACCATTAACAGCGGTGACGACGATGATACTTTTATCATCACAAGCATGAGTGGCGGTGTTATAAACGGTGGAAACGGTACTGACAGAGCTACCCTTTCACAGAACACACAAACGGGTAGCATTCAAAATATTGAGCATATTTATCTTAGTGCCGGCATTGCCGCCGGTGCTCTAACCTTGGCTGGTGCCGGTTCCAGCCTTGCCCAAGATGATGTCAATGGCTTTGATCTTTCCGGCACTGCAAGCATCATAGGCACTACCGGTAACGATACTGTTACTATGAATACCATGAGTGGCGGTAGCCTAAGCGGCGGCGATGGCAATGATGCTTTCACAGCCACAAGCTATGCCGGCGGCACTTTAAACGGCGGTAACGGTTCAGATACCTTTACCATTACCGGTTCCGTGGGCCTTGGAAACACTGTAGACTTTGGTCAGGTATCGCAGGTGGAAAGCCTTATTATCACCTCTGTTGAAGGCGGTACAGTCACAGGCAGTGGCGATGATGAGCATATTACCATTACCACCATGAATAACGGTACTGTTAATGGCAATGGCGGTGAGGACACCGTAACCATCACCAACTTACAAGGCAATACAAATCATTTTGAAAACCTCAAAGAACTTCATATTGATAACCCCGGTACAGGAAACTACACCACTACCAATGTAGACAAAATTTTTATTAATGGGCAAGAGCAAGGTAAAAGTGAAACTGTAGCAGACCTTCAAAACGGACAGACCCTTACAGGTACAGATCTTTTTGATACGCTCACCGTCACTACGTGGAGCGGCGGCACCATTGAAAGCTTAGCTTCAGACGATTCCATTTATGTGGAAAACACCGTTAACACACTAGAAACACTTACCGCTACCAATAGCGCCGGTGCTGATACCATTTACCTTGAAAATGGTTTTGCCCTAGGTACCCTTGACCTTACCGGCAACGGCACTTTTTTTGTGACAGGCAACACATTGGTTAATGGTTTTTCCATGAGCGGTGGCACCATCAATGGCGGCAACGGCGCAGACACCTTTAACATTAATGACATGACTGGCGGCACCATCAATGGCGGCGACGGTAATGACCTTTTTTCTGTGCAATCCCTCACTAGCGGCGCCATTAATGGCGGCAGCGGAAGTGACACTTTAAGCACCGCAAGCACTATCGTAACTCATATAAATTTGGCCAATGTAAGTAATATAGAACATTTTACCATTGGTACAGTGCACAATAGTGGTAGCCTAAGCCTTAGCAATAATGCCGATAGTATGCACATAAACGACATCGCGGGAACAGGTGCTATATATGCTTTGGCAGGCAATGATATCATTAGCGTAACCACAGCCAACGGCGGCACCATTGATGGCGGCGCGGGTAGCGATGACATTACTGTAACCACCATGAATGGCGTCACCATCGATGGCGGTGCAGATAGCGATGAAATTACTGTAACCACAGCCAGCGGCGGTATCATTGATGGCGGCGCGGGTAATGACAGTATAACCATAAGCAATGTCACCGGCGCTGTTGACCTTGAAAATTCAGGAGGCAATGATAATTATTATCTCACCTCGGGTCTAGCTGATAATACAAGTGTAATCATGGCTGACAGCAATGGCAGTTATACTGTGCAAGGCAGCACCAGTGGCACAGGCTTTTCTATGGGTTCCAATGCCAGCATAACAGGTAGCGACGGTAACGATATTTTTTATGTATCCGCCATGGGTATGGACGATTCAGCCACCATTAACGGTGGCGACGGCGATGATAGTTATTATGTAATGGAAACCGTCATAAATCCCATGGGCACCCTGAACAATGCAGCTGGGGCAGATACTGTTTTTATAAATTCTTCTATAAGCGGCGGAGAGCTGTCCCTTGGTGGTAATGCAGGCTTTACTATTACAGGAAGCAATGCCTCAACGGGTTTTACCATGATGGGCGGAACTATTACGGGAACTGACCACGCTGATACTTTTAATTTAGGCCTCACCAGTAGTACTAATACCATCAACACCGGTGCAGGCACTGATAGCGTGCACATCACCAGAACAAACAGTAGTAGCTCCCTTACCATAAATAATACAGGTGCAGATAGTGACCATATCTATTTTGACACTGCCCTTTCAAATGCCGGTGAGTATACTCTTACGAGCACAACTGCGGGCTTTACCGTCACAAATAGCGCCGGCACAGGCTTTGAGCTAGGCAATGGTAGCACCGTCAACGGCAGTGATATGGCTGATTCTTTCACCTTACAGAGCATGAATGGCGGTACCCTTAATGGCGGCGCTGGCAATGATACATTTACCGCCACCACCATGAGCGGCGGCACCCTTAACGGCGATGGTGGCGACGATAGCATTACCATCAGCACGTGGACTGGCGGTAGCATTCATGCAGGCGCTGGCACAGCTGCGGGCAATACCATTACCATTGAAAATAGCATTAACACAGCCAATGCGCTGTCCGTGAGCAGCGCTGGTAGCGGTGTAGATACTATCACCTTTGAAAACGGCATCTCTAGCGGCACAGTAAACTTTGCACATACCGGCAGCGGCAATTTTTATATAACCGGTGGTAGTAGTGACGAGGGGGTGAGCATGACAGGCGGCACCCTCAACGGCAGTACTAGATCTGACGACATAAAAATACAAACCTTATCCGGTTCCAGCAGTGTTCAAGGGCAAGCTGGCAATGATACATTTACCGTGACAACCATGAGTGGTGGCACCCTTGACGGCGGTGACGGCAATGATACCATATTCATTACCACATGGAATGGCGGTAGCATCCATGCAGGCGATGGCAGTGCTGCGGGCAACACCATTACCATTGAAAACAGCATCAACACAGCCAATACGCTCTCCGCGAGCAGTGCCGGTAGCGGTGTAGACACCATCACCTTTGAAGGCGTCATCGCCAGCGGCACCATAAACCTTAGCCATAATGGAAGTGGCAGTTTTCATGTAACAGGCAGCGACAGTGGCGTTGGGCTTACCATGACTGGCGGCACCCTCAATGCCACAGACAAGGCAGACTCTTTAGAAATAAACGCTTTATCCGGTACCAGTGTTATCAACGGCAGTGATGGTGATGATACTATAACTATTACCACCATGGATGGTGGTAGCATTAACACAGGTAGTGGATATAGCGAAATCACCATAGACACTTGGAATGGCGGCGAAATTACTACTAACAGCTCGACTTGGACAGATATCATCATTAACAACACTGTGAATACTGCAAATACCTTGAGTATTACCAATAACGGTAGTCTAAACAACAACGACATTTTCTTTGAAACCGGCATGAGTAGTGGAACCATAAACCTTAACAGTGTCAATTATGGTTTTGATGTAGACGGTAATGGCGGCGGCAATGGTAGCGGCGTTGTTATGTCAGGCGGTACCATTAATATGAGTGCCAAAGCTGACAGCATAGAAATTTTTACCATATCTGATGGCGCCATAAATGGCGGTGATGATAACGACAGCTTTGAAATTAGCAACACCATGAGCGGCGGCACCATAGATGGCGGCGATGGCAGTGATACCATTAACGTGCGTAACACCTTAAGTAGCGGTACCATTAATGGCGGCAATGATAATGACTTCATTGAAATTCATAACACCATGAGCGGCGGCACCATTAATGGCGGCGATGGTAGTGACACTATCAGTATTGACACTTTCACAGGTGGTACTATTAGCCAGTCTTACGGCAATGACACTGTAAATATTGCCTATATCAATGGAACCCTTACTTTAAACGCAGGTCTGCAATTTAACCTTGGCACAGTGAACACAGGTGGCAACGTAACTTCTAGCCTATCAGATTATACCATTAGAGTAGAAAACATGCAGGGCGGTAGCTTAACAAATGCTAACGGTGTTTCGTCTCCGTCATTTATTATAGAAAATACCATTAACACCACAGAAGCCATCAATATCATCAACAGCTCTGTGAGCTACCATCAAGCAAACCTGTATTTACATGGTGGTTTGCACCAAGGCACAGTGAACCTATCGCAAACAGGCAACGGTCAGGGCTTTAATGTCTTTGGCACTGAAGACTATGTGGGCTTTACTATGACTGGCGGCACGATTGTGGGCACCGATGAAAGTGAATACATTGAAATAAAAGAACTTTCTGGCGGCACCATAAATACTGGAGCGGGCACGCACAATTATGTGGATGTAGAAAATACCATAAACACCACAAATACCCTTACCTTTATTAATGAGCAAAGCGCCAGCGGCAGCGCATCCTACTATGATAGACTTCACATACGCCTTGTAGGTGGCATGGCTGACGGCACCATAAACCTTACTGCCACCGGCAATGCAGGCTTTGACGTAAGTGGTGGTAGCTCGGTAGGTTTTGATTTTTCGGGCGGTACCGTTATCGGCAGCGCGCAAGCAGATGCATTTGACATAGGCACCATGTCAAGTACTGCCACGGTTAATGGCAATGGCGGTAACGATACCATTACCATTGCCGACTACGCAAGCGGTACCATTTTGGGCGGCGCCGGAGATGACTCTCTCATCATAGAAAATGTGAGTGGCAGTTTAGATATAAGCACTTTAACAGGTATAGAAACGATTACTATCAAAGGGGTTAGCGGATCTTACACAGGCACTGCCAATGCAGAAAACTTCACCTTTGAAACCGTGAATAATGGTACTATTGATGGCAACGACGGTGGTGATCGGTACACCATTGAGCGTCTTTCCGGCACATTAAATACCTTCACCGACGCCGGTACAGTTGATATCCTTTTCATGGACCCAGGTGCCAACTATACAGCACAGGGCAATACAACCATTCTGCTCAATGGGCAAACAATGGGTAATATCATAGAAGAAAATTTCCTAGATAGAGACATCACAGGTACTTCTGCTGCAGACATATTCACCATTGACACTTGGTCAAGTGGTACCATTACAACCCTTGAAAGCGCAGATGATGTTATTATTGGTAGCACACTCTCCAATGGTAACTTTACTGTGGAGAACAGTGCCGGCGCAGACCGCATCTTCCTACAAGGGGGTATGTATGGTGGCATTCTTAATCTCAATGGTGCAGGTAGCTTTCTAGTTAATGGTGCAGATGCAGATACAGACTTTACCCTTTCTGGTGGCACCATCAATGGTAGCGCCGGCAATGATACTTTTAATATAGCTACCATGAATGGCGGTACCGTAAATGGTAATGGCGGCAACGATTCTATTACCTTGCAAAGCATGGAGGGCGGCACCATTAACGCCGGTGAAGGGGACAACAACATTCTTATTACAAATTGGACAGATGGTACCATTACTGCCGGCACTGGATATAACACGGCCTCTATCACGAATATTTATGGTAGCTTAGACCTAAGTAGTATGGCTACTATTGACGCCATTACCCTAGGCACTGTGCATACTAGCGGAGAGGTTACAGGAAGTGGTACTGTCATAATAAACTCGGTACGTGGCGGTAAATTAAACGGCGAGGGTACTGCAGATAACTTTCTCATACAGAACACCATGGAGGGAGGCATCATTGACAGTGGAGATGGCACAGATACTGTTTTTGTAAATACCCTCAGTGGCAGTAATAATATCTTCACCAATGTGGAAGCTCTCAGGTTCACTACCATCGAAAGCGGCGCCACCTTTAGCATTGATGATAAGCTGACTTCATTAAGACTTGGTAATGATGTTGTAGGTATTCACGATGATGGAACTACCATGTCTGGTACTGCTGATAAAGACCTAGGCTATATCAAAGATATGAGTGCTGGCACCCTAGACTTAGCTAACGGCGACGATGTCCTCTTTGTGGCAACGCTCAGCGGTGATTCTACCATTGAAGCCGGTTACGGCAATGACACCATATCAGTGGTAGAAATGGGTGATGCTGGTGCTTCCATTTACGGCGGAGAAGATAACGATAGCATCTATGTGGGCAAACTGGGTTCCGGTACCATTGACGCCGGTTACGGTGATGATATTGTTGTAATCTCCTCTCTTGAAGGGGGCACAGTAAAAAATTCAGGATATAGCGATACAGATGTGCTTACTGTTGACAGTATGAAAGGTGGCACTGTTTCTGGCTATCACACTGTAAACATAAACACCCTTGAGGGCGGAAGCATTACAACTAAAACATTTGGTACAGTTACAGTAGATACCATGAAAGGCGGTAGCATAGGTAATCCATATAACCCCTCAAATATTGTCGTAAACGCTTTAGAAAGCGGCAATATTAATGGCGGCGATGGAAAAGACACCTTCACCGTGAATATTACGAATACCGATAGTCAGGCAGATGACAGACCCCAGATACGCTTAGGTGGCAATGATGGCGTGGAAGACACACTTACTATCACCATTGACGGTAGCACAGGAAGCACCTATCACGTCAATGTGAGCGATTATGAAGCCAGCGATAAAATTAAACTAGGTGATAACCTTATGGTAGAAATAGGCGACCTGAGCTTAACCAATAATACCTATACTCATACACAAGATAGCTCTACCCTCATCTTGTACTTTAGCTAGCTTTAGGCCATAGAACATTAAAAAAGCACCTGTCAAAGTTATGATAGGTGCTTTTTTAATGCGTTGACAAAATCTAGAGGGTGAAAACCTTTATGAACAAAAAATTCTTCCAAGGACTCTTTCCCCCAAAATTTACTTAATCTTATGTTTTTAACCACATTAGATTAACATGATATACATCTTTTTATCACCCTGGCAATGCACATGAGCAGCATTTAAAAAAAGCATTTTACTAGGTTTTACCAAAAAACACACCCCGCCTTAACCTATTGATATAAAATGACAAAATAAAACATTTAATTTCACATTTTTCATGATTTTTTCTTGACAAAATGAGCGCTCACACCTATATTTTCCCCACGTGATTATGCGTGTGAGTTTTTTAAACTCCCTATTTTAACAAATAGTGCCCAATTTTATTGCATTATTTGTGGGTTTCATCTCTTCCTGATGCGACCTGAGGATGTTTCCTCGTTATGTGGTGTGCAACACTACATACCTTATATACTCCCCTAATATACTAAGGCACTCGTGCCTCTATTTTTTATTGGTGCATGCGCGCGCCCTTTTTTGCGTGCCAAAGCATCTATGAACTTTAACAAAAGGACATTGTCATGGCTGACATTTTGTTACAAAAGCCTGCTGCAGGCCAAACTGCCACCCTCACCCCTCAAGCCGAAGACCGCTTGGTTTTTGAGTTTGATTCTGCCGATGCTACCCTCACCCGCGATGGTGACAACCTTGTAATGAGCTTTGACGATGGCTCTGCTGTTAACCTTACCGACTTCTACGTAGCCTATACCTCTGAAAATATGCCTACCTTCCTCATTGAAGGCGCAGAAGTAGACGGCGAAGCATTCTTTGCAGCCCTTGGTGAAGAACTTATGCCTGCAGCCGGTCCCGCTGCTGGCGCACCGCAGGGTAGCGGCTCCAGCGTAGACACCCTTTCCGGCACCCTTTTTGGCGGTATTGACCGTTTAGGCGGCCTTGATCAAGCCTACCCTGACGCCGCTGACGAAGATGAAGATCTAAACGCTGCCGGTGACAATCCCCCTAACCTTGCGCCAACCATCCTAGGCATCACCGTACTTCCTGATGGCGGCCCCGACGCCTTTACAGATGAGCTTGACGTTATTGAATCCGGTGTTGGTCGTAACCCTGATGGTTCCTTCTCTGCCGACACCCCCAACCAAGCTTACGGCGGTGACTTCACTGCTCGCGGTCAAATTAATGCCACCGACCCAGAACAGGACACCTTGAGCTACACCTATATTGGTGGTGCTCAATTTGGCGATGTTTCCATTAACGAAAGCACCGGTGAATTTGTTTATACATTTAACGCCGACGGTCAACTTAACAGCTTAAGCCAAGGCGAAACGCGCACAGAAACCATTTCCTTTAGAGTAAGCGATGGCAATGGTAACTTTAGTGATATCACGACCACAGTTACCATCATGGGTACCAACGATAGACCTACGTTGGAATTGGTTGCAGGTGATTCTAGTATTGTTGATACTATGATAGACCCCGAAACGGGTGCCATTACATACTTTATGAGTGAAGATGGCAACGCTCCTGATAATGTAGATGTGAATGGTGATTTGCAAGCGCAAGGCTTGCAGCTTGTGGGTAAAATTGAAGGCTACGATATTGACTCTGCCGACGTGGGCTACGAAGCTGGCGGAGCAGGTATGACTCTTCAATACTTTGCCAGCACGCAAACTCAATACGATGCCGTCAATGGTAACGATAATGCTAACCCCAACGATGACCTGCGCCTCGAAACGCAAGGCCTGACCAATACGGTAGAAGGCACCTATGGCGTGTTGACCATTGCCGCCGACGGCACCTTTACCTATACCCAGCAAGTTAAGCCTGAGGGCGTGGAATTGGGCGTAGATGGCCAATATTTCTACACTGATGGCCGCAACGCAGATGCCGCCCTTAACCGCTACAATGCTTTGCAAGCTCTCGATACTGATACCGCAGAAGGCGTAGAAAACCTTGTTGTGTACGTGCAAGACAGCAATGGCGCATGGTCTGCTCAAGAAATCAATGTAACCATTAATGGTGAAAACGATGCGCCTGTAATTACCAATGTAGACGCGCTTACAGTGCAAGAAGCCGGCGTGGGCGATGGCGACCTTACTACAACCGCCCAAGACCCCAATGCATCTTTTG
>CAYJND010000035.1:0-16709 GCA_964371565.1 uncultured Desulfovibrionaceae bacterium | reverse complement strand
AGAAAGGGTTTGCCCTGCAATGGCCATGAGAGGAAGGGCGGTTACAGCTAAAAAACAGAGTGAACATAGAAGGATAAGTGACATATATGCCACATTTTGCCAATCAATGGTGGTAAAATCCATGAAAATAATTCTCCTTGTGGTGTGGCTCATTTGTGCCTTAATTTGGCTTTAAGCGCAAGATGTCTTGAAAAGTATTACAATTTACGGCATACTGCGTACATAAGATATTTGGAGGGATTGTATGAAAGGGAATACAGGCGCTGAAAAAAATAGATATGCCGCTTCTGGCATAAAAGTTTTAAGTACCTTGCTTATTTTTGGTGCGCTTTGTGCCGGTTGTGCTTCCAAGGAAAGCGATGAAGCTTTGATGAAGACACAAAATAATGTGGTGGAAATTGATAATCGCATAGCTGCCATTGAAGGACGCGTGCAGTCTTTAGGGCAAGAAGTGGAAGCTTCGCAAAGCCGTGTGTACGATGTTTATTATAAGAGTGGTAAAAAAACAGGCATGACGGCGCGTCCTTTAGCGCAAACACAAGCCAGCGCACCGGGGCAAGTTTCAAACCCAGTGCCAGGCCATGCATCAACTCAAGTACCTGTGGCCTATGCTAGTCCCATAAGTAATACTCCCATGCCTGCAGCTGCTCCTAAGCCAGTAGCTACGCCAAAACCAGCCCCTGTTGCCACTAAGTCAGCAGTTACGAGCAATCCTGCCATACCTGCTTCCGCGCAACACGCCATTATACCGCAAGATGGCCCCCCTAAAGCGCCCATGGGTTCTCTTGATCCTAATACAAAAATGGATTTAAAAGCAGAAGCTAACACGGCTGCCCCTGCTCCTGTGCAAGAGCTTTCTTTGCCGCCTGAAACAGCTATGTATGTTCCGTCTACGTCTGAACAAGCAATACCTGCGGCGCAGCCTATTGCTCCTGCTACAAATCAAGCCCCCATGCCTCCTGAAAATCCTGTCATGACTACAGCTTCGCTACCTCCTGCTGCGCCCGTTATGCCCCATGTAGCCTCAGCAGCGCCCATTCAGCCAGTGCAACCCGTACAAGCTACAAAGCAAACACGACCTTTAAGCCAAGAAAAGGCTGCCTACAAAAATGCTCTTGATTTGGTACGTGGTGGGCAGGCAACCGCTGGTCGTGCACAATTTGAGGCTTTTTTACAAGCGTATCCCCAAAGTTCTTTGGTGCCTAATGCCTATTATTGGATAGGGGAGAGTTATTATTCTCAAGGTAATTTTACCAACGCTCTTTATGCTTTTAAGCAGGTTACCACGCACTTTCCAAAGCATCACAAAACCTCAGACGCTTTGCTAAAAGCTGGTATGACGTATCAAAAGCTTGGGGATGCAGCCAATGCCCAAATGCAGTATAGAGCTATTTTAACAGATTTTCCCAATTCTAATGCTGCCAAAATTGCTCGTAACAAAAGGTTCTAATGGTTCTAAGGCCATGGCAGACAATATCTTCTGCTGAGAGAGCCCAGTTTTGGGCTACCTTGGCTTTAAAGCATACGCAGGGCATTGGTCCGCGTACCATAGTGCGCTTATTGCGCCATTTTGGCTCTGCGTATGCTGCTCTTGAAAATACCCTGTGTTGGCAAGATGCAGGGGTAAGCCGCGAAAAAGTACATGCCTATAATTCAGGTTCATGGCGCAGTACAGCCCTAGAAGAGTGGTATAAAGCACAAACAAGCTCTGCTCATATTCTGCTCTGGCATCATTCTTCCTATCCTTCATCTTTACGCTCTCTTATTGATGCCCCATCCTTGCTGTATTATAGCGGTGATATTTCTTTATTACATGCACCTTGCTTTGCCATTGTGGGCTCTCGTAAATGCAGTGGTGAAGGGGTGCAAGTGGCGGCAAAAATAGCTAGGGAGCTTTCAAAAGCTGGTATATGTGTTGTTTCTGGTGGCGCAGAGGGTATAGATAGGGTGGCGCATGTAGCAGCTTTAGCTCATGTGGGGAAAAGTATTGCCGTGCTTGGCACGGGAATGGATGCTTTTTACCCCAAGGCCAATGAAGATATTTTTATGCGATTGCAAGAAGAGGGTTTACTTTTAACAGAATATGCCTCGCAAACACCGCCTTTGGCAACGCATTTTCCTGTGCGTAATCGTATAGTCAGCGGCTTGTGTTTAGGGGTGCTTGTGGTAGAAGGCTTGCCTAGCAGTGGTAGCCTTATTACAGCGCGTTTAGCTTTAGAGCAAAACCGCGAAGTGTATGCCATTCCTGGGCCTGCTACAGCCTCTGTGTCTCTTGGTTGCCAAAATCTTATTCGCCAGGGAGCAAAACCTGTTTTTACCGCAGAAGATATTTTGCAAGATCTTATGACTATGCTGCAAGGTTTTGTGCCTAAGGTGCAAGATGAAGAAATTCTTCATGAGCAAAGTTTATTTGAACAATCAAAACTTGAGCCAGACAAAGAAGAGAGCCAAGCGGAATTTACTGCAGAGCAAGTGGAAGATATGCAACGCATTTTACAATATTTACACGAACAAGGGCAAATACATATAGATACTATTTGTACTTTACTGAATAAACCTATACCTTATGTGACAAGCTTACTTATGGAGATGGAGCTAGAAAATTATGTTGTAAAAATGCCTGGGGCATTTTTTAAAGCCACAACGGCACAAGTATAAAAAAATTCCCAAAAATTACTATTTATAACAATGTATTGTATTTATTGATACATTGTGAAAAAAATATTACATTACTTTACTAGATATTTTTAGCTTTGTATGTTAGCTATCTCTAATAGGTATGGTATTCAATTTAATACCCATGGATTATGACAGTATTACTAGAAAGCTGGATGTATGCAAGAGATTCCCATTGAACAAGTTAAGCCCGATATGAAGTTAGGTTGTAGAGTGCGTAATACCGGCGGTGAAATTATTGCCGAAGCTGGTACGGCGGTTACAGAAAAGCTTATTTCTCAGTGCCACACCCTTGGTATTTATAATCTTCATATTTTGGGTAACCCTGTACCAGGGGCACCCAAAAGTTACGATGCTCTTCAGCGTTTTGAACGAATGACGTACCTTTTCAGAAATCAACAGCAAAGCATTTTTATGCGCACCATCGAAGCCTTTTTAAAAAAACATTTTCACGAACGCGTCTAAGATTAAAGGTATTAATATATTATGAGTAATGCTGATTTAAGCACCAGTTATAAGGGGCAGGTACTTGCTGCTAAAAGTATCCCCACCTTGCCTATTGCATTGCAGAAAATTTCTGCTCTTATGGATGGCAATAGAACAAATCTTGCGAAAGTAGCAGAACTTATTACGCAAGACCAAAGCTTGAGTGCTAAAGTATTAAAACTTGTTAATTCTCCTGTATATGGTTTTCCAAGACGTATTGTATCCATTCACAATGCTCTCATTTTACTGGGGGTAAATGCTGTTCATGGTTTACTTATTTCTACGGTTGTTTTTGATATTGTTTCAAAGCAAATGCGTGGACTTTGGGATCACTCTTTAGCCTGCTCAACAGCATGCAAAGTGATGGCACGTCACTTTAAAATCAAAGAAGAAGAAGAATTTATTCTCTCTGGTTTATTGCACGACTTTGGTAAGGTTATTATTAGCATTCAATTGCCTGATGCCTTGCGCGATGCTCAATCCTTGGTAGCCAACGAAGATATTAGCTCTTATGAAGCAGAAAAGCTTATTTTAGGTTTTGACCATACCAGAGTGAACTCTTGGGTGGCGCAGCATTGGAATTTACCCTTGGGCATTACCGCGGCCATGACTTTTCATCATGACCCTATGAAAGCCGGTAATCATAAAACCCTTGCTTCCGTGGTGCATTTGGGTGACTTCTTTACGCGCGTTTTTGAAATGGGCAATTCTGGTGATACTAATGTTTCTGAAATCAATCCTATGGTGCTAAAGCATTTAAATTTAGATCAAAATGATTTACGTGAACTTGTGGATAAAATCGGTATAGAATTTCAAAAACAAAACCACTTTCCGGTGTTTGGTAGGTAATTTATGGAAGCTTTCGATTTTAAAACTGTTATTGGTTCAAAGCCCACCATTTACTTACTTTCTCTTGATCAAGAACTTTGCGATACCTTGCAAAGTCTTTGGCCCAACGAAAATATTCAATGGGAAGTTTTTAGTAGTGGTAAGGCTTTATTAGAAAGACTTTTCAGTGAACCACCACATATTCTTATTTGCGGCGAATTAAGTAATGATTTATCCGGCGCAGAAATTGTTCAATTGGTGAAAGCTGAAAATGTGTATCGTCAAGTATGTACTGTACTTGTTATGAATTTTGAATCTTTCAATATTGAACTGCGCTCAAAGCTCTCTGATGTGGATGACTTTATTATTTTACCATCCACTGCCACAGAAATGCGTACTCGCCTTGAACTTGCATTGCAGCGCTCATCTTGTACCCTTGATGCGAACCCTTTAACGCGCTTGCCTGGTAATGCTTCCATTATGCAAATGGTGGAAAAGCATATTATGGATAGAACTAATTTTGCTGCTGCTTATTTAGATATTGATAATTTTAAGGCTTTTAATGACAAATATGGCTTTTCACGCGGTGATGAAGCCTTACTTGTTGCCGCGCGCTTATTAGTAGCTACCATTATGAATTCATCAGCGGAATATAAATTCCTAGGCCATATTGGCGGTGATGACTTCTTCTTTATTTTACCTGCTGAAATTATGGAAGAGACCTGCCAATCTCTTGTGGCTGCTTATGATGAAATTATTCCGAATTTTTATGATGCAGAAGATAGAGCCAATGGTGGTATCATCTCTAAAGATAGAGCAGGAAATACACAGCGCTTTCCCTTTATGAGTATTTCCATCAGCATAACGGTGAACACCAATGCAAGATTTACCCATTACGGGGAAGTTTCTCAGGCTGTAGGGCAGATTAAAAAGTTATGCAAAGCCCAAGATGGCTCTGTGTATATGTTTGATAGGCGAGTAGATTAAGTACTATGCTGCAAGTGCAAGCTTTTTTAACATGGCTTGAAATACAAAAAGGCTATTCAGAAGCTACACTTAAAGCATACGCCACAGATTTATCGCAATGTGAAGCTTTTTTGCAAGAACAGGGTCTAAGTTTTGACCAGGCAAAAAGCATTGATAAAAACCATATTCGAAAATATATAGCTTTGTTACACAAGCAAGCTCTTTCTAAAAGCTCCATGGCACGTAAACTCGCTGCCTTGCGAGCTTTTTTTACGTATTTGCAAAGGGTGCAAGTGCTTGAGGTTAGCCCCATGGCGGGTTTACGTAATCCTAAGCAAGAGCAAAAGCATCCCAAAATGCTTAATGTGGATCAAACCTTTACCATGCTCGCTTCTTCTGCTCAAAAATCTTCTGTCAGTACACAAGAACAAGACGCCCTTTGGGCGCGAGATAGAGCCTTAGCTGAAATTTTATATGGCTCTGGTTTACGTATTTCAGAAGCATTGCAATTAGATGTAGGGCATTTTGATTTACGCCTAGGTTTTTTACGCGTGCTTGGTAAAGGCAAAAAAGAGCGCCTTTGCCCCTTAACCGATGCAGCTAAAGAAGCTTTGCAATTTTGGCTAGAACTGCGCAAAGCTTTGGCTCAGCCTTTAGAAAATGCGCTTTTTGTAGGGGCAAGAGGTTCGCGTTTAAACCGTAGGCAAGCTACCAGAATTATAGCAGAGCTTTGTCAAAAAGCTGGGCTTGATGTAAGTGTTTCGCCGCATTCTTTGCGTCATAGTTTTGCTACACATCTTTTAGAGGCCGGAGCCGATTTACGCACTGTGCAAGAGCTCCTTGGGCATAGCAGATTAAGCACTACTCAGCGCTATACTTCTTTAACCTTAGAGCATTTGATGCAAGTGTACGATGGGGCGCACCCACGTGCTCAAGGTAGTGAAAAAGAATAGTTTATTGCATTCTTTTTTATTTTTTTAGGGGGAGAGAAAAAGCTCTCCTTTCTCTTTTTTTAAAGTGTATATTCCCCTTAGCTCTTTTTAATTGACCCAAAAAAACTCTGTAAAGTTATTTACAGAGTTTTTAATTCAATATGAAAGGTGAATTTTATTTCATTTTACCTACAGATTGTAAAACGCGCACGGTATAAGCTGTGGGAAGTAAAGGCGCAATAATTTCTTGCACTTTATCACTGCCACTGCCATGCACTACGTTACCAAGGCCGGCAGAGGCGCAGTACAGACCTACATTTTGGTATATAGAGCCAGCATGCATATTGCCATAGGCGCTAGTTTTATCGCCTTCAGCGGCAATAATTAAGGTAAGTTGTCCTTTGTTAACACCTGCAAGGTCTGTTTCTATAAGTTTATGCACAGCATTGTTTTCTGCATCATAAATCCATATAAAGCCTTTCATATAAACATATAGGATTATATTTTGCTTGTTTTTAGCTGTGGGGATGGTGCGCTTACCATCTTTTCTATTCACACCATAGGCAGCCCAAAGTATATTAGATAAATCTTCATTACTGATAGCTTCGTCGCTAAAGCTACGTGTGCTTTTTCTAGCTTCTAAGGCTTGCATGAGTGGCATGCCACCTTTAGTATTAGGGGCTGGTAAGCTAATGCTGCGCTCATCGCTTTCTTCATTGGCAAGAGCTTGCACTGGTAAAGAGAGACTGGCAAAAGCCATGGCCACAAAGCAAAGGGAAAAAAGTTTTTTAGATAGTAAATACATGGAATCTCCTTCAATGGGTTATTGGGGTAATTGCACTTTACTTACCACAGGTATGCACCAATCTTTACCAAAAGAAGAGGTGCTTATGGTTAAAGCCGGAGGACATTGGCGTCTTTTGAATTCTGTTTTGGTAATGCCTTGTAGCACTCTTTGATCAAGAGTTTGTTCTTCGGTGCTTTGCTCTAAATTTTCTAATTTAGCATGTAAAATACGCTCCATAGAAGCGTCTAAAGCATCGTAAGGGGGTAGAGAGTCGCTATCTAGTTGATTGGGGCGTAGTTCTGCTGTGGGCGGACGGTCTATAATGCCTTGTGGTACAGCTTTTTCTGGGTATTGACTATTGTACCATGCGGCAAGTTCATAAAGATAGCTTTTAGGCACATCACCAATGACGCTCAGTCCTCCTACTGCATCGCCATACAGTGTGCAATAGCCCATGGCACCTTCAGATTTATTACCTGTATTAAGCACCATGCTTTGCGAACCATTGGCAAGAGCCATAAGCAAACTACCGCGTATGCGAGCTTGAATATTTTCAAAGGTCACATCATTCTTCGGTTTTTGCTGCTGATTTAATATGGACTGAAGGCTATTTTCAAAAGAATGCATAAGTGGCTCAATGGCTATGGTATGCAAAGGGATATTAAGATTTTTGGCAAGAGCTTCGCCATAATCCAGAGATTCTTGCGAAGTATAGGGCGAGGGCATACGCACCCCTTGCACGTGTTTTTTGCCGAGGGCTTCCACAGCTATGGCGGCAACCATGGCACTGTCTAATCCTCCAGAAATGCCAATAATAACATTTTCCATACCGCTTTTTTGCACATAGTCTTTGGTTCCCAATACCAATGCTTTCCAGCATTCTTCATAAGCAGTAGGGGTAGCCATAATAGAAAGCTCATTGGCTACTGCGGTATCTAGCATAACGAGGTCTTCTTCAAAGGCATACCCACGTGCCAAAAGAGAGCCTGTGGGGCCAAAGGCTAAGCTTTGCCCCGCATAGATGGTAGTATCATTACCACCCACACTGTTGGCAGAAAATACATGAATATGATGGCGCGCTGCCACATGGGATAAAATATGCTCGCGCTGTTCTTGAGCTTGCATCACATAAGCGTTAGCTGCCATATGCACAATACCGTCTACACCACTGGCAATAAGCTCAGTAAGAGGATTTTGAGCGCTTTGATTTTGTGTTTTCCAAAAAGCATTCTTTTGTGGGTCATCTTCGCATAAGACCACACCAAGGCGCCAACCTGCCAGAGTAATGAGCCCGCAAGAGGCACCACTTTTAAAATAAGGGTGGCTTTGCCCAGCGCTATTTTGCCCTAAGATTTTACTAGAAACCACAGAGAAATTGCCATTATGCAATAGCACCGCTGCATTGGTAAGATCTTTACCACGAGCTGTGGCTATGGGGGCGCCCACTAAAACAGCAGGGCCGCCTTTTAATTGCTCTGCCATATTTTGTAAAGCTTTATGGCATCCTTCTACAAAGCCCGGGGTGAATAGTAAATTTTGAGGGTTCACACCACAGAGTGCTAGTTCTGGAGTAATGCACAAACCTGCACCATAGGCGGTGGCATTTTTAACAGCGCGCAATATTTTTTCCATATTACCAACAATATCACCGGTAATGGTATTGCATTGTATAAGAGCTACTTTCACGACGTATTTCCTTTTGGGGCTATATATAAGGATACAAAGGGCCACCTACAGCGCCTAGAGCTTCTATGCGTTGTACTATGGCTGGGTCATCTTCTAAAGCTGGGGCTTGATAAGCTTTTAAGCGTGCATCAATGATAAGGGGTGCTTCGCAAGCCCAGTGTTTGCATTCTGTATGGGCTTTTGCACCATAAATATCTGTGGCTGGGTCTGAGCGGGTAAAGACCGTCCACAAAAAATTATCCCAATTATGGGCAGTAAAAGAACTATCATCCACCACAACTACCAAGGGAAAAGAGTTTCTTTGGGGTAAAAATTCTAAAGCTTCAGCTAGGGTATGCATGGCCGTATCTTGCGTGCCACGCTGCGCCGCATGGCGCGTGTCTTTAGGCCCTTGAATGACGATAATCCCCTTAGAGAAAAGACGAAGAGCATGAAAACCATCAGGTAAGGGAATAGATGCAGGTAGTTCGGTGCCCAAGGTGCGACACGGCGTACCTGCCACAGCCCAGATAAGTTTAGAGCCGCTATTTAAAGCAGGGCCAGAATAATCTAGGGTGTCTATGGTAGTTTTGGTGATAAAATGTAAATCTCTGTCAAAATGTGTTCTTTCAAGTACATGTTTAAAATATTTTTCTATATGGTGGGTGGTAAGAGCCGGATCATCTTCTTTGGCGGTGATAAAGCAGTATTTTGCTAGCGCTGTTTGTGTTGTACCAAGTACATTACAAGCGCAGGTAAGCAATTCTTGTGGGCGACGCTCTGGAGCAAAGGGGGTATAGCGCTCACTACCTATAACTAAGAGTAGGGGATGCACGCCAGCGGCGTCCACAGCGTGAACTTCATGTACTCCGGAAAAAACTTGCGGTACCAAGGGGCCTGTAAGGTCGTGAATGAAATCGCCAAATAAAGTATCCTCTTGAGGGGGGCGTCCCACAGAGGTAAAGGGCCAGATGGCATCTTTGCGGTGAAAAATGGAATCAACTTTAAGCACGGGGAAAGGATGCTCAAGGCTATAATACCCTAAATGATCACCAAAGGGGCCTTCTTTTTTGCACTCTGGTAAAATATGTCCACTAATACAAAAATCTGCATCGGCCCAAAGGGGCAAATTGCAACCATCTTTTACGGCATCAGCCCCAATCATGGCAATGCGTTTTGAGCCTAAGGCACCGGCAAAAAAAAGTTCGGAAAGATTTTCTGGCAAGGGCATTACTGCAGATAGGGTCATGGCAGGTGGACCGCCCACAAAGATTCGTACAGGTAAAGGCTTACCTTGCTCTAGCGCTTTCATATGATGCGCACCTATGCCGCGATGCATTTGATAATGCAACCCTACCTCTTCATTGGGAATATAATCATTACCGCCCATTTGAACTCTATACATACCCAAGTTTGAACCCATAAAGCCTGATTTTTCAGGGTGTTCACTATATACTAAGGGAAGGGTGATAAAAGGGCCACCATCCCTTGGCCAAGAGATGAGCTGCGGTAAATCAGTAAGCTTTGCTTGACAATCTAGCACAGAGCCGTGGCGTACTTTTTTCGGCAGGGCATGGTAGAGCATGGGGGGTAAGCTTAGGGCTTTCCATGGTTTTTTTAAGGCAAGGCTAGGATCGGCCTTGACCTTAAAGAGAAATTCAAGGGTAGGGAGGCTTTTTCTAAAAATAAATTGTAAACGCTCTTTAGTAGCAAAAAGATTCGCCACCATGGGAAAAGAACACCCTTTAACCTTGGTAAAAAGCATGGCTGGTGCTTTTTTGGCAAAAGCGCGGCGCTGAATAAGGGCTATTTCTTGATTGGCGTCTACCAAGGTGTCTATGCGTATGAGATGTCCGTGCTTTTCAAGATCATCTACGCAATGTTTAAGAGAGCTATACATGGGGGTAAACCTTATGGGTGGAAATCTACAGGAATCAAAGGTCTTTTTTGCGCTAAGTATTGTTTAAAATCTTCTATAACCTTGCCGTGATCAAAGGCCAGTGGTGGTAAAGCATCCAAAGAGTAAAAGGCTGCGTGTTTGGCATCGTCACCGGCGCAAAGCGCATCAGCATTTTTTGCTTTTCCCACAAATACTATACTCATGGTATGAAAGCGTGGGTCGCGTGCAGGGTCAGAATAGACCCCTAACAGGCCTATGAGCTCCACATCAAGAGAGGTTTCTTCACGCATTTCACGCACGGCGGCATGTTCTACTCTTTCGCCCATATCCACAAAGCCCCCTGGAATGGCAAAGCCGTGGGGCTCATTAACTCTTTCTATAAGCACAATACCGCGCTCTTGGTCATAGATAATAACATCGGTGGTGGGAAAAGGATTTCTATAGCGCACCACGGGATTTTGACATTTTGGGCAAGGTGTAAGTGTTTCCATGACTTCTTTATACTCATCTCTTACACGCTTGGCAAGGTAAAGACAGAAGGAAAGTGTTTTTTTCCATATGGTATATATTTGTAATAGTGTATATTATTTGTTAATGGCTAAAGACAATTTATATGATGAAGTTAAAGTGTAGGTTTAACTATTTGATATCTTGCAAGGGGGGAGCACTTAGGCTATGAAAATTGCATGGAATTTTCAGTATCACATCATACGCAGCTATCCCAAGAAAGTGCACAAGTAAAACCTAGAGGGCGACTGGCGCCAAGCCCCACGGGGCTATTGCATTTAGGCAATGCGTGGTCTTTTTTGTGGGCTTGGCTATGGGCAAAATCGTCTTCTAGAGGCGTAAATAGTCAAGGCTCTATTGTTTTACGTATGGAAGATATAGATCCGCAAAGGGCAAAAGCGCATTATGTGTCAGCCATTGAGGATGATCTTCGCTGGCTTGGGCTGCTTTGGGATGGTGATACCGTCTATCAAAGCCAGCGCCAAAATGTCTATGAACAGACTTTACATGTTTTACGAGAACAAGGCTTTTTGTATCCTTGCTATTGCACGCGAAAAGAATTGCGCACCTTGGCAGGGGCTCCCCATATGGATGATTATGGCGCACCGTACCCTGGAATATGCGCCACTTTAAATGAAGAACAAAGAGCAGTAAAACAAGCCATTGGTAGAAAGCCTGCCTGGCGCATGGCTTGTCTTTCTTCACTTCACAATAGCGCAATAGCTTTTACCGATGCTTTATACGGTGAACAAGTGTATGACTTACAGGATATTGGTGGGGACTTTGCCTTGTGCCGCTCTGATGGTGTGGTTGCGTATCAATTGGCGGTGGTGGTGGATGATGCAGCGCAGGGTATCAACCAAGTGCTACGTGGGGCAGATATTTTGGTTTCTACACCGCGTCAGATTTTTTTACAAAATTGTTTAGGTTTAGCTCATCCGCAATATGCGCATGTGCCGTTATTGTTAGACGATACCGGTCAACGCCTTGCCAAAAGGCATAGCGCATTATCCTTGCAGGCTTTGCGCCATGATGGCGTTGCGGTGGAGCGTATTTTGGGTTTGCTTGCCTATCTTGCAGGTTATGTAAAAAGCCCTGAACTGCGCCCTGTATGTCTTGCAGAGTTACAGGATAATTTTTCTTTCTCGCAGTATGTCTATTTACAAAAACCGCAAGAGCGTATGGTTACAGATATACATAGGCAGTTTTTATACGCTTCTTCTTAATGTGGCAGAGCGTTTGCGGGAATGTATGAGCTTTGGGGTGGCTTGTCAAAATGGTGTCTTTAGTGTATATGGATGAAGTTTTAGTTCACATTTAACTTTTTCATGCGAGGAAACGTCATGGTCACACCACTTACCCAAGAAAAACTTGACGCTTTACTGCCTGCAGAGCGCAGTGATGCCTTTTTTGAGGCTTTGTATGGCGAGGCCGAAGAAGGTGCCTATACCATTAAGCTTGTTGCTCGTGAGGTAACTGAGCAAGAAGCTAAGCTAGCTTTTGAATTACATCAGCGTCCGGGAAAGTGCCTTGTATGTAGCCTTACCTATGGCTTACCTCAAGTTTTTCAGCGCCACCCCCTTATCAATACAACTGGTATGACTAAAGAAATTGCTACTATGCTTGGCTGGGATGGTGCCAGCGCTACATTTGAACTGGGGCGCACCGAAGAACACGGTGCTGCATTGCACAGTATTCCTTTTACAGTGAAAAAATAATTTATATAGAATAGTTGAGGGCGTTGTTGTAAGATTTTTTTATAACAACGCCTTATATTTTTATAAGATCGGCATATTGCCCTTGCACAGCTTGCAATAAAGCCTCGGGATGCAGGCAAATTTGTAGGCCGCGTTGCCCGCCATTGATGTAGATTGTGTCTTCTAAAATAGCATGCTCATCAAGGTAAACGGGGTAGTGCTTTTTTGCCGCAAGGGGTGAGCAACCACCGCGGATATAGCCGGTTAAAGGCAGAACTTCTTTTAATGCCACCATGGCAACGCTTTTATTTTGCGTGGCTTTGGCGGCTTTTTTTAGGTCTAGTTCACCGTCGGCCATGATGCAAACCATAAAAACACCGTGCTTATCACCGCGAGCTACTAAGGTTTTATAAACACTATGTGGCTCTACACCAAGATCTTGTGCCACGCGGGTGGCGGATAAGTCTTGCTCATCCACCACCACGCTGTGTAAAGAATAGGGCAGGCCTAAAGTGTCTAATAGGCGTGCTGCATTGGTTTTTGTAATGGGAGGCATAATTAGATGCTTATGTTAGCCCCTAAAAGTTTGACAAAAGCAGCAATCCATTCGGGGTGTGCAGGCCATGCGGGGGCTGTAACTATATTGGCATCCACAACTACATTATTAAAGGTGGCGTTAATGGGCATCCAAGTGCCGCCGCACATCTCTACATCACATTGTAATGCAGGATAGGCTGTGCTTTTTTTACCTTTGAGCACGCCAGCAGGCACAAGTATTTGTGGTCCATGGCAAATGGCGGCTATGGGTTTATTGTCTGCATCAAATTCGCGTACAATTTCAAGTATACGTGCGTTTAAACGCAAATATTCAGGGGCGCGTCCACCTGGTACTACAAGTCCCACGTAATCTTTGGTATTTACCTTAGAAAAATCATAATTTATGGCAAAGTTATGCCCCACTTTTTCTGTGTAAGTTTGAAATCCTTCAAAATCGTGGATGGAGGTTTTAATGGTGTCACCTGGTTTTTTATCAGGGCATACGGCATGTACTTCATAACCAAGCATAAGCAGCATTTGAAAAGGAACCATAATTTCATAGTCTTCAACAAAATCGCCACCTAAAAGCAAAATTTTCTTACTCATAATTTTTCCTAGTTTTTACTGGTTTATCCCTAAGATTATTCTTGCCAAGACGGTTTTGCAACCGTATACTAAGCATACCTGTTTGGATTTTTTTTGCAAAGGATAATTTATGCCCATTTATGATTTTACGTGTGAAGTCTGTGAAAAAGACTTTGAAGACATTGTTATTCAATCTGAAATGCCTCATTGCCCTCATTGCGGTGCTGATAAAGTTCACAAAAAAGTTTCTGCCCCAAGTCCCCAAAAGTCGCGCGCTTTTCCTTTTAAGGTTGGCCCTGTGCACCCCACCATAAAGATGGGGTCTAAAGGTGGCGGCTGCCCTAGTGCTGGTAGTTGCGGCTCTGGCGGTTCTGGCGGTTTTTCTTGAGCCACATAAAAAAGACCCGTGTGGTCTTTTCGATGATTATGGGTACTGTGTACTGTTTAGGCATGTATTAGAAACTTTCACGCAGGCTTAGATGGTCTTGAGAGTTTTATTTTTTTGTAAAGTACGGTATAGGGCGGAGGTTGTATGTTGCGCAGTATGACAGGCTTTGGACGTTGCCTTGTGGAAGATGAAGATTTTGTTCAGCAATGGGAAGTTCGTAGCGTCAATGGTAAGCATTTGGATGTGCGCTGGCATCTTCCTAATTCTTTACGTAGTTTGCAGGCTAGGTTAGAAAAGCATACGCGCCAATTTGCTTTACGCGGACGTGTAGATATTAGCCTTGTGCTGCAATACGGAGCGCATGCTCAAAAGAACATACATTTTGATGTAGCTCACGCTTCGGCTATGCTCAATGCTTTGCATGATCTTTCGGGACAAAGGCAAGAAACCTTTACGCCGGATTATAATCTTTTTCTTTCTATGCCTTCATTATGGGGCGGTGCAGAAGATGCACAGGAAGAATATATGGCCGACCGTCTTGTGGAAGGTCTTGGTGTGGCGCTGGAAGATTGGAATGAATCTCGCGCTGTGGAAGGGGCTGCTTTGGAGCTTGACTTACAAGCGCGTCTTTTGCGCATGGAAGCATGGGCTGATATTATTGAAGAGCGTATTCCCACTATTAAAGAGGAGCGTATTCAGGCTTTGCGTGAACGTGTTACAGAGCTCATGGCAAGTTATGACGTGGAGCTGGAAGAAGGACGCTTTTTGCAAGAAGTAACCTTGCTTGGCGATAAATTAGATGTGAGCGAAGAAATTACACGTTTACGCACACATTTTACGCGTTTTTCTGAACTGTTAAAACTTGGTAAAGATGTGGGACGCAAGCTTGATTTCACCCTACAAGAGTGTTTTCGTGAAATTAATACCTGCGGAAATAAAATCCCCGATGTGCAATTATCTCGCCTTGTGGTGGATATTAAGAACGAATTAGAAAAATGCCGCGAACAGGCGCAAAATATTGAGTAAAAAGCATGCAAGCGCAACGCCTTATCAACCTTGGTTTTAATAATTTTGTGGTAGCTTCAAGGGTGGTGTCTATTGTTAACCCATCATCTTCACCCATGAAGCGTTTACGCGAAGATGCCAAGGCTGAAGGACGCTTGCTAGATGCCACACAAGGTAGAAAAACACGCTCAATTTTGATTACAGATTCAAATCATGTGATACTTTCTGCCATTCAGCCTGAAACTATCAGTCAAAGATTTGGGCAGGAAACAGAGCTTTCTACAGAAGCTTAGATTTAGTTATTAGGAGTTATTATGTCGACATCACGTACTGGTACAGTACTTGTTATTTGTGCCCCTTCTGGCGCAGGAAAAACCACCCTTATTAAGCGCTTGCGTGAAGAATTCCCCAATTTTGGGTACTCTATCTCTTGCACTACTCGTAAACCAAGAGAGGGTGAGGAAAATGGCAAGGATTATACCTTTATCTCTGTAAGTGATTTTAAAGAAAAGAGAGATAGTGGTTTTTTTGCTGAATCTGCTAAAGTACACGGTAATTACTATGGAACTCCTTTGCAAGCCACCGTGGATACTTTGAATGCTGGGCAAGATCTTATTTTTGATGTGGATGTGCAAGGGGCTGCGCAATTGCGTTTGAGTCTGCCCTCTGCGGTGTATGTTTTTATTTTGCCACCATCTATGAAAGAATTAACGCGCCGTTTACATGAGCGTGGTAGTAATACCCCTGAACAAATAGAGCAGCGCATAAATAATGCTCTTATTGAAATGCACGAAGCGCATTTGTCTGATTTTATTATTGTTAATGATGATCTTGATACAGCTTATGAACAGTTGCGCTCTGTATATATTGCAGCTACTATACAAGCGGATCAGCAACCTGAATTTTTACTTCGCCTGTTTAACGAAAGTGATTCTGTTGAACTTACTGATGGTAAGGATAAAGCCTAATGCAGCAAGAATGTATGGCAGAACTTATAGTTGCTTTAGATACACAAGATGTGACTGAAGCCTATACCTTGGCACAATCTTTACAAGGAACAGCGCCTTGGCTTAAAGTAGGACTTGAACTTTTTGTGCAAGGTGGCCCTGATATTATTACTAAGCTCAAAGCTTTAGGTTTTAAGGTCTTTCTTGATCTAAAGATGTATGATATCCCCAATACTGTTTATGGGGGGGTATTGTCTGCTTGCAAAATGGGAGTGGATTTACTCACTATCCATACGCAAGGTGGCGAGCGTATGGCTCGCGCTGCCATGGAAGCTGTGCAGGATTTTGAAAAAAATATCTGCGCAAAGGGTCAAACACGACCTCTCGTTTTTGGCGTGACAGTTTTAACAAGCATGACGCAAGGTGAATTGCCACTTTCGCAAGAAAAGGTGGAAGATTTAGTGCTCGATTTGGCGCAAAAAGCGCAAAATTGGGGTCTAGATGGTGTTGTGTGTTCGGGGCATGAAGCTGCCGCCATTGGAGCGCATTGCGGAAAATCTTTTTTACGTTTAACGCCAGGTATTCGACCTGTAAGTGGCAGTGCAGATGATCAACGTCGTACCATGACGCCGCAACAAGCCGTAGAAGCTGGGGCTCGCTTTTTGGTGGTGGGTAGACCCATAACTCAGGCAAATATTCCGTCACAAGCGGCATATGATATTTTGCAACAAATGCAATGTAAAAATGGTTAAAGAGTAAGGGATAAATATGAGTCGTTCAAGAGATCCTAATTATGTGAAAGG
>CAYJND010000034.1:0-16970 GCA_964371565.1 uncultured Desulfovibrionaceae bacterium | reverse complement strand
TCTTCCTGGGCGCGCCATATATTTTAAGGGTTTGCGGTGAAAAACTGTGAGCCCTTTTTTAATTTTTGAATCCGTTCCAACCTCGGTTCCAACCTCTTTTTCTAGAGGTGCATACTACTTTTGGGCTAAATCATCAATATTTACATCTACTTCACAAAAACAATCAGTACGTTTAAGATGGGAACAAACTTGCATCCATTTTTCTTCATTTCCTTTCCAAAAATTTATATTATGCGCTGGACTGCTTCCATCTTGATGGGTATCATTAAAGGAAAATTCATAAATGATAACCTCATTTCCAAAAGTAATTTCCCTTACGCATTCTTTATTTTTTCTATGTCTAAATAAAATAAAAATAAAATTTGTATCTTTATATAGCTTTTTCATTGCAATTAAAAATTTTCTAAAATAATATATATTTTCAGTGCGATTACATATAAAAGCTACAGTATTAGATTTTTTTATAAAATCATCCATTCTATGAAATCGTCTTTTCATGGTTTTTGAAAAATCAGTATATGCTTCTGCATCATCAATTTTTTTCTTGAATGAATGCATGGCAGTAATATTAAATGCTGTATCATAAACGATACGATACTCATTCTCTTCAGATGATTTCATATCAATTCTTTTTTCAAAAAATTTATCAAATTTTTTGTCATATAATTTTATAATAGCATTTAAGTCATTTTGTATCATCCAATCAAGAGGATTGGCGCACGTTCTCAACTCATGTTTATTTAACCAAAAAGCAGGCCGACACGCCTTTCCTACTGATATAAAAAAGTCAGCTTCAATTTTTTTTTGAGCTTCGTTAAAGTATGCATCAATAGTTTCGTATCTAGTTATGGATGGAACAGTATTTTTAAAAAAAATCAATATCTTATTTAACAAAATAGCACACGCATGCCTATTATTTTATTTGCAACATTATTTTTTATGTATTCTACAATTTATATAGAGATACATAAGAAAAATATTCGTTTAAGTAAAATGTATTCACTACCTTACCGTGTACGTTGAATAAACATCTTGCCTGCCTAACAACTCTCATTTATATATAGATAAATATTATTTCTTGTCAACACGAATTTACTCTAGGTAAAGACTAAAAATGCATAAAAATCATATATTAACAACCATGATCGACCAACTTCATGAGCGTCATGTAAATTATCAAGATGCAGCTTTGCTTAATCTTGTTTTCGCTTTATCGCCCACACAAAAGCTTGTAGATGACACGCTAGCAATCTGCAATATTGACGACCTTGGTTCTCAGAAAGCCATGCTACTCTCTTACCTAATGCATGATCACCCCAGCTTATGCTTTCCAACACACGTAGCTCCGCGTTTGAAAGGGCTTATTGCCTACTTTAGACTTGCTAATACCAAAACACTCTCTCATTTTTCTAATATAGGAAAAGCATTAAACAAAGCCTCCATCCCCATGATTCTACTCAAGGGAGCAGCATTAAAAACACTTCGTCCTAAATTATCACGCCCCATGGGGGATGTGGATATTTTAGTACATAGTAAAGACATGCAAGCTGCCGTACAAATAACTAAAAATCTTGGTTATACAGCTTATAAAGAGCCACATTCCGTGGATTTTCGCATTGGCAGAGAAAGTGCTGTGGACATACATCATGCCATATTTACAGACAATAAAAGTACGGAACTTTTTTATGAAGGGTTATTCCAGCGCGCAAAACCCGCAAAAGCTTTTGGTGTACATTTTTTGCTTCCGTGCCATGAAGATTTGTTTTTTCTCGCACTCGTTAATCTAACCAAAAACTTGCGGGAGCATTCCTCTCTTGGCAACATCTATTACGCGCTTTGTGATTGCGAATTTCTTTTGCGTGACAAGCCTAGTTTTAACTGGGCAATCGTAGAAGAAAATAGTAAGAGAGCGCATAAAGAGCAGCAGGTGCGCTTTGCCGCAGAATTTGTTCATCGCATAATGCCACATATTATCCCCAACATAGATGATCATTTTCCTTTGACCTCCAAAATGGATTTTTTTTGCCACCAAATTATTTTTGATGAAAAGTATTTCAAAAAGCTCCAAAATGAATGTCAGAAGATACTTGTGCTCCAATTAAAAAAAAATCCACGCTATTATGGTAAAAAAATTATTAAATTACTATTAGCAAAAAAATTACGCAAAATACCCATTTTTGTACGGTGGTTCTTACATTCTCGCAAAGATTTAAAATTATAATCCATACCAAAATGTAAAAAATATTCAAATATTTCTACATGCTTCATTATGAATTAGTAAAAATATCTCTAAGCACAAGGCAAGTACACAGTAAATAGCTATTCTTGTGCGTAGTGAATAAAACTCAACACATATAAGAGAGCAGCATATGCGCATAGACAATCCTTCAGCTGCAGTTAGAGCAAAAATATTTACAAAAATTGATGCTCGTAGGCACAGTACGGGACAGCCAACAGTTAAATATTTAGACTTTGGCGTAAAAACGGTTCGCCTAATTAGTCATTCAGATTTGTTTTCTCATCATGTGGAAAGACAGCTAGATTTTATATTGAAAGACGACGCACCAAGCTACGATTGCACGCTTATCATCTGGCAAGATAAGAATATAGCACAAATTGCTCTTACTTTACTTCATTGCCATGATGCTCAAGCATTTAGAAATTTTCGCGAAAAAAAAATAGATAATCAAGCTTTCATCCCCAAGGATATGTATTTTTTTGATAATACTATTTACTATGAAAAGCCTTTTATCCAGGCTTGCATAAAAAATGATATATTTACTGCTTTTAACCCTGATACAAATACACATTACTATAGCGTATCCAGCCTAGCACCCGAAGAATTCATTAAAAAGGGGCATATTTTTGTTCCTACGTTTAATAAAATATTAAAAAGCCCCACTACAAATCTTGCACACGGTGCCGTCGTAGGGCTTAACTCTACGGGCGCACTTATATGCGGAGTGGGGCATCGCGGTAAGTCAACCTTTGCTGTTAGCGCATTAATGCAAGGCTTTGACTACGTGACAGATGATTATTTTACCATAGAAAAAAAGGATAATGCTGTGCTGTCTTGGCCCATATATTCTATAATTACTTTGGCCCCAACAGTATATCAAGCCATGTATGCTAAGCTTGATGCAAAATTTATTTCGAACAATGCCAGAAAAGACAAGTATGTCTTCAATATTTCGTCCTATCATAGTCAGTTCAAACAAGGTTACCCCATAAAACTTTGCCTTTTTCCGCGCTTTACAAAGGATGCTGAGCCCAGTATTGAGCCAGGTGATAAAGATGTTGCCATACAAGAATTCATACTATCAACTTTACGCCAAATGGGGGAAGCTGAAGATGTGAAAACCATTGCAAAGAAATACGACTTTATAAAAGATTTACCTTTCTATCGTATTAACCTCACCAAAGATTTTTGTAAAAACACACAATGCTTACGCAAATTTTTACATGACTTCCCTCCTAAGGGCATCTAGTTTTGCCCTCTTGGGGCCAAAAATGTAGACAATTTTTTTGTTGAACTACACTTATTAAAAAAGTATACTTTGCGCGGTAAAAATAAAAAACGTTTATAATAAAAAGGTTAAGAATGTATAGTTTGAATGAAGAAAAAATGTTTTATGATGTAGCCGATGATCAAGCCATAATTATTGACTCCTCCACCGGCGACTACTATGCGCTTAATGTACTAGCTTCTCTCGTCTTCGACCTCCTTGCACAAGGCGCTTCTGTGGATTCTGTGCTCAATGAACTCAAAAAAATTCTTCCAGATACAGAGCAAGTGGAAGAAAAGCTCCATACTTTTATTAATCAATTGCTTTCTCACGATATCATTATAAAAACAGACTCTTCTTCTGACATTGTTGTAAGCTTTGAGGCAAACATCATTGCTGAGGGCTTCGCTTTTGACATAGAAAAATTTGACGATTCTCAAGATATTTTGCTGGCAGATCCCATCCATGACGTAGACGAAGAACAAGGTTGGCCTATCTTAAAAGATGACAAAAAATAACAGAATCTGTACAACTCTTCCCAAGGAAAAATGCTTTGGGTGTACTTTATGTATACATATTTGCGACCAAGGGGCTCTCCAAATGCAAGAGGACGCAGAGGGGTTTTTATACCCTGCCGTGAACAAAAATCTCTGCACAGCGTGTGGGCAATGTTATGTTCATTGCCCATCTATGCAGGAAGAAAAGCCCTTACACACTCCCATGGCATATTATGCATGCCAACATAAAGAACAACAACTCCTTGAAAAAAGCTCTTCGGGTGGAGTTTTTCCAGCCATAGCTAAAGCGATCCTCAACGAAGGCGGCTATGTTTGTGCGGCCGGTTGGGAATACTCAGCCCAAGGCCCAGCGGTGTCGCACCGCATCATACATGAGCTTCACGACATTGCTCTTTTGCAAGGCTCAAAATATGTACAAAGTCGTCTAGCGAACTCCTTTGCAGAAATAATACAGCTTTTACACAAAAAAACTGTGCTTTTTTGTGGTACCCCTTGTCAAGTTGCTGGATTGCAGCAACTTACACATGCTCATCCCCATGTATCCCGACTTTATTGCCTTGAAGTTATTTGCTACGGAGTGGCAAGCCCCAAATGTTTTACAAAATATGCACAATCCTTAGGTTTTGTAACAGAGTTTTCCTTTAGAGAAAGAGTGCATGAAAAAGGGAATCGATTTGTCAGCTACACCTGTAATGACAACAAAACAATCATACCACATGCCCATTCTCCTTTTATGCTTTCATTTTTTAAAAATTTGATTTTGCGTCCAGTATGCCACCACTGCCCTTATACACATGTAGAGCGCGGTGCAGATATAAGCATGGGAGACCTACACAATACGCAAAACCCCGCAGCAGACTTTAATCTAAGCCAAGGGGCAAGCTCCATTTTTATCAATACAGAAAAAGGACGGCTTTTGTGGCAAAGTGTGCAAGACAACTTTTGCGCTATCTCCATGACAGCGCAAGATAGTAAGCAAGCGCGCACCCTTTCCCCCACGGAAAAATCACCGCAAAGACAAGATTTCATGGCAGAAATGGACACTTTGCCTTTTACAGAATTAGTCAAAAAATTCACCTCTTCCCTTTCACAAAAGCAACAAATGTTACAACAATTACGAGCACGACGTGGAAAATAAGCAAAAAAATCATACCCATATAAGCAGCGCCCCTGCTATTTCCGTACTGATTACTTGCTATAATCAAGGAGAATACCTTTCACAGTGTATTGAAAGTGTTCTAGAACAGAATTTTACCGACTATGAAATTATTCTTGTGGATAATGCCTCTACAGATAACACCAAACACATAGCGCAAAGCTACCCCAAGGTGCACTATGTTTTTGAATCCAAGCAAGGCGTTGGCTATGCGCGTAATGCGGCCCTTCATGCCGCTCGGGGAAGCTATATGGCTTTTTTAGACAGCGATGACTATTGGCCCGTAGACAGACTTGCCACACTATACCCCCTAGCACAGCAACTTTTTGAAAAAAACAGCATACCTTATGGAAAGGTATATAATTTTTTCCATGGGGACAGCGTTACCAAAATGCCCTTAGCGCATATTATGCGGCGAAACTCTCGAGGCGAAATTCATAGCACCTCCATAATACATGAAAGTTTTTTTGAACAAATTGGAATCTTTAACGAATCCTTACTTTACGGGGAAGATACAGACCTCAATGTACGACTTACGCAATGCGGCATAACCTTTGTAGAACACGACATTTTAGTTTTATATAGACGCTTACATGGTACTAACTTATCACTCACCGCACGAAGCCTTGAGGATGTTGCACCTCAGCTTCTGAGTAAGTATCGCAAGCTGCATACATTACGATAAAAAGGCAATACTCATGGATATATCCATAATTGTGCCAGCATACAATGCAGAAAAATACATTGAAGAGTGCTTACAAAGCTGTATTTTTTCTGCTAAGCAAGCAGGCCTTAGCTTTGAAATTATTGTTGTTGACGATGGTTCCACAGACCATACCGCTCGTATAGCCAAAATTTTTTGCACCGCTTGCATAAGCCAAGTGCAGCAAGGAACGGCTGTGGCGCGCAACGCAGGTTTAGCCCAAGCTCAAGGACAATATATATTTTTTCAAGACGCTGATGACCTTATTAGTAAAGAAGCCCTATCTTACCTCCACACTTCGCTTGTTCAGCACCCTGAGGGACACCTAGCTTGTGCCCTTGCCAAAGATTTTATTTCTCCGGAATTGGCACCGGAGCAAAAGAAGCTTTTTTTAGAGCGCCCACATGCCTATGGCGGTACATTACCGGGAACAACCCTCATAAGACGTAGCGTTTTTGAACATGTGGGCTATTTTGATACACAACTTAAAACAGGCGAGACCGTGGACTGGCTGCTGCGCGTCCAAGACGCTGGCATGATCAAAATACCTCTCGAAGAAGTAACACTTTTACGCCGTTTGCATCCCACAAGCACCAGCGCCCTGCATAAAACACAAGAGCGAAAAGATTATTTAGCCATATTACGCAAAAAGCACGCTAAAAAATAATGAAAAGCACTACACCTCTTGTCACCTTAATTACTCCCACATATAGGGCAGAAAAATACATTGCGCACTATTTGCAATCTGTCCTTATGCAAGAATACAATGCCATAGAGTTCATACTTATAAATGATGGCAGCGATGATAACAGTGCAAAAATTATACAAGAATTTTTACCAAAACTTAAAGAAAAATGCGCTAAAGTTCATTATTTAGAAAAAGAACATGCCGGACAAGCCCAAGCCTTTAATGCAGCCTTACCTTTAATGACAGGACAATACTTAACGTGGGCTGACTCCGACGACATTTTACACCCACAAAATATTTCATTAAAAGTAGCTTATATGCAAGAGCATGCGCATTGTTGCATGCTCAGATCCAATGCCATGGAATTTGATCAGGAGCGAACTTTTCTTCCAGGGGGATACAAGAACACAGCAAAGCTTGCAGACAAGCAATGTATAAATATTTTTGAAAAGCTCTTCACCCATAGTACATACTGTTTAGCAGGATGTTATATGATAAAAACAAGCCTTTTCAGAGAATGCTACCCCACAATGCATATTCCCGATTCCATTGTAGGTCAAAATTTACAGCTTTTGCTACCTCCAGCTAGCAGGACACCGTGTCACTACTTAGACAAAATTTTACTCTCATATCGCCGCCACAGCAGCAGTCATTTTCACTCGCAACTCCAATGTAATGCCAAAAAAGCAGCCCGCATGAAAGCTTTACTCACATTACTTGCCGACATATTACCCTATTGCCATTGTGACCAAGAGTATTTTACATCGCTTATCTGTGCACAAAAGAAATCTTTTTATGATTCTTTTCATCATAAGCTACGCATAGCGCGTCAAAAAAAAGGGAGCCCCTTATGAAAATTGGTATTGTTACTTTTCACACTGCTGCAAATCATGGAGCAGCTTGGCAGGCATTTGCTTTACAAGAAGCCACCAAGAAACTTGGCGCGCAACCAGAATTTATACAATTTGAAGAAAAAGAAGTAGATAATACGCCGGACACGCAACTGGCTGAACGCTTGAAAAAGTTTCCACGTCTTGCCAAGGAGCGCGAAAGAAAAATCCAATGCCTAGAAACAAAACAAAAACACTTCAAAGATTTTAGATCGCAGTGTTTTAACATATCTCAAACCTATACAAGCACTGATGCCATTGACGCAAACTATGATGCTTTTTTTGCTGGAAGCGATCAAATTTGGAACTATGAGCTCACTCAAAGTAGTACCAATTATTTTTTAAGCTTTGCTCAAAAACATAAACGCTTTGCCTATGCTGCAAGCTTTGGCCTAGAAGTTTTGCCAGGGGCTACACTACCTTGGTATAAACACCACCTTACTGACTTTGCGCGTATTTCTGTGCGAGAAAGTAACGCTGTAGATATGGTGAAAAACATTGCCAATAAACAGGCTGAACACTGCCTTGACCCCACATTGCTATTGACAAATCAAGAATGGAGCGCTCTTTTAGAAGAGCATCACGCCCCCATATCTGATTGCCAAGATAAGCACATACTCCTTTATATTATCAACCCAGATCTTGCTTTGATAAAAAAAGCCCAACAGGTAGCTTTAGAAAATAATTTACCTCTAAAGGTTGTCAGTGCTGGATTTATTCCAAACCTTGGTGAAGAAGCTTGGATAAATACAGGTGTCTTGGAATTACTTTGGAATATTCGCCATGCAAAATATGTTATAACAGACTCTTTCCACGGCCTTGCTTTAAGCTTAACTTTCCATCGCCCTCTCATTTTAGGAAAAATGGGCTTGGAATCCACGCGTTCAAGCCGTTTACACAGTTTATTACACATTGCAGGAATTACCCCCGATGAACTTAGCTTAAAGCAAGCAATAGATTGGCAACGCGTAAGTGCACAGCTAAGTAAAAAACGCCAGCACTCCTATGCATATCTAGAAGAATGCTTAAAAAGTATAGAGTAATATGATAAAAATTGGAAAAATATATACGGTAGCACAGGCAAATATTGTACGCGTATGTGCAGATATTACCACTGCCACAAAAAGTTTTACCTTGTGGTATGAAACAGACAAAGCCTATGCCGCATATCTTTGTACAGAAAGATGCGACAGTTTTGTGGTCATGCTACTGCCCACAGCCTTTTTACGCGGGGAAGATATTGTATGCGAAGAAAGCCTTTCAGCTAAGCTTCACTATCAATTAACGCAGCATTATATCCCTGCCATAACAAAATTACATAAAAACAAGCAAACATTTACTATCAGCGCTCCCTTGGACTATAAGCCTTTGCCTTGCCATGGAGCGGTGGGAACGGCCTTTAGCGGTGGCATTGATTCCTTCTACACCATGGCTAAACACATGGAAAACACAAGCGCCCCTCTTACGCATATATGCCTATTTAACGTAGGAGCGTTTGAAAAAAACTCTGAAGTGCCTCGCTTATTTATACAAGCTAGGCAAAAGATGAAGCAATTTGCACGACAATACAATTTAAGCTCTGTTTGGATTAATACCAATTGTTCTGCAACGCTTACCCAAAACTACTTTCATACGGAGCTCTTTAGAAATGTAGCAGCTACTTTAGCCTTGCAAAAATTGTTTCGCATATATTTGCATTCATCTTCCACATCCATAGAAAATATTACTTTTCTTCATGAGGAAGGCTTTGGCAAATCTGCCTTATTTGCGGATTTAATGCTATCCACAGAAACATGCACAGTATACAATTCTGGTTTCGAAATGACGCGTGTAGAGAAATTACAATATCTATATAAATTCCCCCCCTCATATACGTGGCTGCATCCTTGTATATTTGGCACTGTCGGAGATAAAAACTGTGGAAAATGCCTTAAATGTCTAACCCTTGGACTCACACTTCACGCAGATGATGCCTTTGACTACTTTAAGGATGTTTTTGATAAAAAGGAATTTTTACAAAATATTGAAGAACACTACATACAGCTACATAGACAATGTAAAAGCTTTGAACCCGTAAGATACACTTATAATCATTTACTTATGCATAAAAAAGAAATATTTTTACAAACTGTATCCAATTATATAAGAAAAAGGCGGAAAAAATAGCATTGCTGTATGCGTGAAGCTCTGGGGTACGCTACTGCACAAAAACTTTATACATTGCAATATATACTTTCACACGAACCTGGTAATTCATTAAAAATAGAATGAACTTTTAGTAAAAATACTTTGAAAGCTTACATGATAAACGCAAGGTTAAACTTTAAACGCTAAAGTTCTCAACTACTGGTCAGTGTAACCATTTTAGGATTTTCATGCATATAAGTCTTGCCATAGCAACTATCCATCGCCAACAAGAGCTGGAACGCCTGTTAGATTCTTTATGCCAACAAAATTATAAAGATTTTGAAGTGCTCATTGCAGATCAAAATCCTGATAATTTTCTAGAGCCTATAGTAAAAAACTATCGAGGCCGTTTACAGATAAGCCGTATTGCGTGTAAGCCTTGTGGTGTTTCTTCAGCTAGAAATGTTCTTTTTCCACATATAAAGGGGCAAATTGTCGCTTTTCCTGATGATGATTGTTGGTACAGCCCAGAAACTCTAGAGATGGTGGTACGCTTTTTTACAAATACCCCCTCCGCGGGCGCTCTTTTAGGCCTATGGGTTGACAAACCAGTACATAAGTATGAAAAATCACAGGAAATTAAATCGCTACAGAGAATACACTTTTTTCGCGGTAGCGCAACCTATGTACAGTTTTATCGCCGCACTATAATTGATGTTGTAGGTTACTTTGACCCCATACTTGGCCCCGGTACTAATTTACCTTATGGCTGCGGAGAAGATACAGATTATATATTACGAGCCGCTAAAATTGCCTCCATATGGCATGTTCCTACGGTGCGTATCTATCACCCTCTGCCACTTATAAATAAACCTCAAAAAGAAAAAATCTTCGCTTATGGAGCAGGGCGCATGTACCTACTGCGTAAGCACAAATTCCCTTTGTGGTTTCATTGGGCCAACATTATTTTTCCGTTATATAGAATAATTATTGAGGGACCTAGGGCTTTTAAGTATCGCTGGTATATGTTTTTAAGCAGGCTCAAAGGCTTCTTTGTAGAGTAATCTCAACTGCTTATGCAAAGTATTATTATTTTAAAATGTTATATAAGGTGGCCCTACTTACTTAGCTTTTTTAGAGGATTTTCTAATGTCAAAACGAATTTTTACTTTTTGGGAGCCAAGTAGGCAGCTTCCCGGTTATCTTAAGCTTTGTATGCAAACGTGGGAGAAATTTTTGCCAGACTATGAGATAGTACTGTTAAACTATGACAACTACCATCAATGGCTGGGCACCTCTTGCTATAGTAAAACCCTTTTTACAGATTTTTCATTGCCAAAACAAGCCGATGCCATTCGTTGTGCTGTTCTTCGGCGCTGGGGGGGGATTTGGTTTGATACTGATACAATCCTCACATCTTTTTCGACACAAAAAATCATGTTTGAGTCTAACACCGCAGAATTATCTTTGTTCAATAGGCATTTGGCAGTGATTTTTGCTCAAAAAGGCGCCAAAATACTGTATGTTTGGGAGGTATTAATAAAATTATTTATTTTTTTACATTCATATAAAGACTCTTTATGGATGAGATCTTTAAAACTGTCTTCCCATGTAAACCGTTGGGACTATTTAGGCAATAATGCCTTGCGCTTTCCTTTGTACGTTGCATTTCATCCCTATTTTAAATCCTTGGATAAATTTGAACTAAAAACTTTTCCTGAACAAACAAAAAACATGCCTAGCCTAGATTACTTCCAAGCATACAGAAATTTTTACTTTTCACCTTGCGCAAGTGTTACGGATGCAGGCTTTATTGAGAAAATGGAAAAGGTAGGGAGCTTGATATGCTTACATAATTCTTGGACTCCGCCGCAGTACCTCTCCATGGATGAGGAAACATTTTTGCAGCAAGATATTTTTTTAGCTAAGCTATTACAACACGCTTTAAACAAAACTATAGTTTAAGGCTTCAGTTCAATTTTATGGCTACTTTCTAACTTTCTATGACAAACTAGTGCTATGTGATGTCTTGCCTATATTTGTTTTTATGTTTTAATATGCATAATGCCTTACTTGTTTGACTTAATAGGATATTATTTTTATGCTTTTTGTGTATTAAATAAAACTATTATAGGTTTATTTTTTTAGAGGGATAATAAATATAGACGTAGATTATGAGATGCTTTAAAAACACTGCACTCGTAAAATCTGCATTTTGGATTTTGGCGCGTAGCTTTTGTCATTGTGTGTTGTGATGATACAATATTTGAAAATTAACACTGTGAGTGATTGTGCTAAAAACTGCTATTGTTAATTATGTTCGACCTACAGAAATACAAACAGAGCTTGAAAGAAAGGCTTTTCTTTTTCTTTTTATCCTCACTTTTACACAAATAGTAGCCTTTCAAACCTGGCAAACTCTATACACGAACTTCATTGTAGAAAGTGTAGGGCTTAACGCTGCGCAAAATGGCATAGTGCAATCTATTCGTGAAGTGCCGGGTCTACTAGCTGTTACCGTCATTTTTTGGTTACGTTTTTGCAAAGAAACATCTTTAGCGGTGTTTTCTGCTTTTATTTTGGGCATTGGCGTGGCCATGACGGGATTTTTTCCTTCTTTTACGGGGATTTTACTTTCTACTTTTATTATGTCCATAGGCTTTCATTACTTTGAAACAGTAAATCAATCGCTTACACTGCAGTCTTTTGGTACAAAAGTTTCTCCTCTTGTTTTTGGGCGATTGCGCAGTATTTCCGCATTGGGCAATATTTTAGCGGCTCTTTTTATTTTATTTTGCGCTGCATTTTTTTCTTATGCTCAGCTGTATTTATTGGCGGGTGGGGTCGCTATTGCAGGGGCCGGCCTTGCTTTGTATAAAAAACCAGATTTAAGTCTTTTGCCAGCACAGCAAAAAAAACTTATTTTTAAGAAAAAATACTGGCTTTTTTATGCGCTGACTTTTTTATCAGGGGGGCGCAGGCAAATTTTTATGATTTTTTCCCTCTTTTTGTTAGTGGAAAAATTTGACTATACCGTTATGATGGTGACGACGCTTTTCCTTATTAATAATACCATTAATTGGTTTTTAAATCCTCTCGTGGGACGCCTTATTAATACTTATGGAGAGCAAAAGCTCCTTACTTTTCAATTTTTACCTGCCATAGGTATCTTTTTAGGATACGCCTATATTGATGTGGGCTATATTGTGGCTATTTTATATATTTTAGATCAATTTACTTTTAACTTTAATATTGCAGAAAAAACCTTTTTCCAAAAAATGGCAGATCAAGAAGATATAGCCCCCAGTATGGCTGTGTCTTTTACCATAAATCATATTGCGGCTGTTGTTGTGCCCACGCTGGGTGGATTTTTATGGTTATGGGATTATAAACTTCCCTTCATTTTAGGGGCCATTTTAGCTTGTGCTTCTCTATTTCTTGTGCAGTATATAAATAAAGAAATACGCAAAAATACTCATGAATAAAGTTGGTAGCTTTTATTAATACATATATATGTTAAGCGAGTGTAGATATGAATGAAATGACAAATACTGATATGCATAAGCGCTGGGAAAAGCTCCTCACCCCTTTTAGAGTGAGCTCTAAGGGGATAGTGAAGGATGAAGAAAGTCTTCGTAATTCTTTTATTACTGATCAAGATAGAATTTTGTTTTCTAGTTCTTTTAGACGGTTGAGTAAAAAAACGCAGGTACATCCTTTAAATAGAAATGATCATATTCATACGAGGCTAACACATTCACTGGAAGTGGCATGTGTTGGGCGCACCCTAGGTTTAAATTTTGGAGATTTTCTTCAAAAAAGAGGTGAGCTGCCAGAAAATTTTACTCCGCGTGATATAGGTGACCTTGTATACGCCTCGTGCCTTGCCCATGATATTGGTAATCCCCCTTTTGGGCATGCCGGAGAATCAGCCATTCAGGATTGGTTTTTAAATCCTTCGCATAATACATTTGTCAGCTCTCTCTCGCCCGTTCAAAGGACAGACTTTGAAGCCTTTGACGGCAATGCGCAGGGCTTGCGTGTGGTGGCTTCTCTTGAAAATAATAAAGATACAGGCGGATTACGTTTGTCTTTTCCCACCATTGCCGCTTTTGTAAAATATCCCAATTCGTCGTATGCAGCAGTGGAAAAAGGTACAAAAAAGTTTAATTTTTACGAAACTGAAAAAGAGCAATTTGATACTATTTTTTCCCATTTAGAGTTAAAATTGGGAGAAAAAAACTATATTCGCCATCCTTTGGCTTATATTTCTGAAGCTGCAGATGATATTTGCTACAGAATTATTGATATGGAAGATGCTTTTGAATTAAAAATACTTACGTATGATGATATTTTACATGTTATTACGCCTATTCAAAAAGAGCTTGGTGTTCAGCTAGAAAAGTTTAAGAGTTTGGAATCTAATAGACGTAGAGTCAGCATGTTACGTACCCTTGTTATCGGTAAAATGGTCAAAAGTTGTACACAAGCTTTTCAAGATAATTATGAAGATATTATGAGAGGAGAACAATTTTCTCTTATAAAAAAATGTGATGCTCCAGCGCAACAATATATGCAAAATGCTAAAGACATTTTTTATACTAAAATTGCCAAAGAACCCAAAAAAATAGCTTTAGAAATTGGATCATATAATGTGTATAAACAGCTTTTAGATGTTTTTATTCCCGCTACATATTATAAAGTACAAGGTCTTTCTTTAACATATAAAAATGAAAAAGCGTTGGAACTTATGGGGGTTAATGCGCCTGTAGACAAAGACGATTTAAATGCAGCCTATCATAGAGTCATAGACTTTATTACTGGCATGACAGATAGCTATGCTACTTTTGTGTCACGGCAATTTTCGGGTACGGGTGAAAGTGCATAAACAGAGTATACAACATGCCGAAAACTTTTTGTTTGAGTTTTCGGCATGTTTATTTGTTATCTAAAAACATCAAAACCTTTGAGTACTTTACACGTAAGTGAATGGTCATCATAGCTGATAATCTCTACCTCAGCACCTTGATAGGTAAAGATATTACCCTTGTTCATATTATGAGTAACGCGTTGTTTATTATCGCCTTCACGGTACTCAAAGCTTACAAGATTTTTGTGCGAGCCCCCATAAGAGAGTGAGCGCATATATTCATCTTCTTGCAACTCTTTTAAACGCGCATTTCTCATTAAGGTGAATCCACTTTTAAAAGAGCGCATAATGGATCCTTTTTCTATGGAAACAGTAAGGGCATTATCATCCTTAAGGTAGATTAAATCTGTTACTTTAGCTTCTGTTACATCAATTTCTTCGCGTCGTATGGATTTAGGCTTAAAATAAATTTTTGACGCATCTTCACCGGTTTTTTGATAAATACCTTCGGGTATATAAATGCCCACAAAAATTCCTGGAGCCATATTAAGCGGCGCATGTACCTTTACAACATCAGCCACTTTTTCTACGTGATAGTGAATAATGTTATCCCCTTCAAGTACGTCCTTTACTTTTCCAATTTCACCATAATTGGCTACTTTTTCTTGAGGCATATAATTGTAGGGAGAACGCGGGCCAGAACAACCCAGAAGCACGCTTATACATAAACACAAAAAGAGAACTCGTTTCATAACTATGGCCTCCTCAAGAGAATATATGCTCATATAAACATGAAAAAAAATAAATGACAAGCCATGAGGGTTGATTGTAAATACAAGGAACAATAAAAAAAGCCGCTATCTTTATATATTAAGATAGCGGCTTGAGTGTATTTTAACAGAAGCGTTTTACTTTTGCTCTTCTTCAGGCATAAAGTTGCCTTCTGAGCGAGATACACCCATGGCTACCAAGGCATCGCCCAGTACGTTCATGGGGGTACGTGCCATATCAAGAATACGGTCAACACCGGCAATAAGAGCCACACCTTCTAAAGGGATGCCCACTTGCACAAAGACAATACTCATCATAATAAGCCCTGCACCAGGAACACCCATGGTGCCCACGGCGGCTATGATGGCCATAAGCACTATGGTGATTTGATCGCCAAAGGCGAGGGGGATATTATACACTTGAGCCACAAAGATAGCACAGATACCCATATACAAGCTAGTACCATCCATGTTGATGGTATTACCAAGAGGCATACTAAAGCTGGTTACCGAACGATGCGCACCAAGCTTTTCTGCGGCGCCCATATTACTTGGTAGGGCAGCGGCACTGGAACAAGTGGTAAAGCCCACCAAGAGAGGCTCAGCCATACCTTTAAGGAAGCGCATTACAGGAATACCAATAAATAATTTAATAATGGGCACATAAACTAGCAAGAAAAGTAAAAGGCAACCAAGGTACATGATGATGATAACCTTGAGCAAGGGCAAGAGTACTTCAAGGCCGTGGCGAGTTACAGTGAAAGCCATAAGGCCAAAAACACCGATGGGGGCGTACAGCATAACAAAGCCGGTGAGCTTTACCATGGCATCGCCGCATATTTCAAAGAAGCGGTGTACCGGAGCGCCTTTTTCACCCAAAGAGCTTACAGCAAAACCAAAAGCCACAGCAAAGACAATAAGCTGCAACATATTGCCTTTGGACATGGCTTCCATGGGGTTCATGGGGATGAGGTTAATTAAGGTATCTAAGAGGCCGGGAGGGGTGATTTCTTTAGCTTTGAGCCCTTCAAGAGAAAGGTTTAAGCCAATACCTGGCTGGGTGAGGTTAGCAAGACCAAGGCCAATGATAACAGCCACGCAGGTAGTGAAAAGGTAAAATAATAAGGTTTTTGTGGCAAGGCGACCAAGCTTAGCCGTATCTCCAATGCCGGCAGCACCAGCTACCAAGGTACAAAATACTAAAGGCACAACAATCATACGAATAAGACGAATGAAAATGTCGCCTAAAGGTTTAAAAACAGAGTTTGCAAGCTCTGGGCTCATGCCCTGCGCTATGACGCCGGCTGCAATACCTAAAACAAGACCAAAACCCATTTGCATGGGAAGGTTGTTCTTTAAATTTGCCATACCTATTCTCCTCATAATGGTGTGGAAAAAATGAAAAATAAAAAACCTATAAAGAATCAATATATGTAAAAATATTTGTTTTTACAAGCTTTTTATGGGATAAGTAGCCGGAAATAGGTAAAAACCATGAATTATGAAACATTTCTTTGCATGTCTGTAAGGTTTTGCATTTGCATAGCGCATGATTTTTGCCATAAAAAAGGGAAAGATGTTAACATCTTTCCCTTATATGGTTATGTAATAGGTAAAAAACAGACAGTTTTTCTGATAAAATTATCCGTGATTTGCCACTAATAAATCATGTACTTGCTTTACAGTACCGGGACGTGGGTTGTTACCCATAAGGCGAGCAGCACCCACAGCGCGGGTGGCAA